>CATPAM010000510.1 GCA_955651735.1 Candidatus Acidiferrales bacterium
CACGTGAAGCAGGCCGGCGCGCTGAATGCTCCTGACCGCTTGCGTTTCGATTTCTCGCATTTCGCGCATGTCGATGCGGAAGAGCTGCGCGACATCGAGCAACAGGTCAACGACGAGATTCGCTACAACTGCCAGATCGAAACCAACGTCACCTCGCTCGAAGATGCCCTGGCCTCCGGCGCATTAGCCTTCTTCGGCGACAAGTATCCCGAGCACAACGTTCGCGTGGTGACCATGCCCGATCCCCGCTCGCCGCGCGGCTTCTATAGCAAGGAGCTGTGCGGCGGTACGCATGTCCATCGTGTGGGCGACATCGGCGTGTTGAAGATTGTCAGCGAGCAATCCATAGCCGCGGGCGTTCGCCGCATCGAAGCCGTGACCGGTGTAGGCGCCCTGGAGCATTACCAGCAGCGCGCCCAGCTCCTCAGCCAGATCGCCAGCAAACTCAACGTGGGCGAAGACGCAGTACTAGCGACTGTGGAAAAGCTGTCGGAAACCGCCAAGCACCTTGAAAAGGAGCTGGAAGCCCAGAAACGCAAGGGCGCGCTAGGGCAATTGGATGACCTAACCGCCCAGGTGCAGATGGTCAAAGGGGTCAAGGTTATAGCCGCTGAGGTGGCCAATATCGACCGCGAAGGCCTCCGCCAACTGGTCGATTCCCTGCGTCAAAAGCTGGGCTCCGGGGTGGTCGCCTTGGGCATGCCCGATGATGGCAAAGTCGCTCTAATAGCGGGGGTTACCAAGGATCTGACCGCTAAAGTCCATGCCGGCAAGCTGATACAAGCGCTGGCCAAACTGGTAGGCGGTTCCGGGGGTGGAAGACCCGATTTGGCGGAGGCTGGCGGAAAAGACACATCGGCACTAAAAAGTGCCTTGCAGTCTATTCCCTCCCTTCTCGAGCCATTGCTATAATCCTGCCAGCGTCAGGAATGTGTCCGAAGCGAGACATACTGGTCGGCTCGCTAGGCGCTGTTGAAAAACCTAAGACGCCGGGCTAAAGCCTGGCAAAACCGGTCGATCCAAAGTCGGCCACGACAATATGCAAAGATGCGTATCAATCCCGGCTTGCCTGTGTATGGCAGCGCTGGTCTTGTGCCCGCGCCCCGCCAACGCCCAAATCGCTAAGATTGTGGATGATAGCAGCGGCCGCCAATTCTTCATCAATTCCGAGGCGCCCCAAAACAAGTTTAGTTCGGCCAGGTTTGGTGCGCCCAAGTCTCGCGCAACCATCTACTTGCCTGCCGAATCTTCCTTTACAGGGCCGAGCCGCCCGGCCATGAGCATCGACCGCGACGGCGCCGAAAAGCTCGTACGCGAAGCCGCGCAGCGCCACCATATGGATCCTGCGCTGGTCCGCGCGGTGATCGAGACGGAATCAGGATGGAACGCGACGGCGAAGTCGCGCAAAGGCGCTCTGGGTCTGATGCAGTTGATTCCGACCACGGCGGTGCGCTTTGGCGTAAATGACGCATTCAGCCCGCAACAGAATGTGGACGCCGGGGTTCGATATCTGAAGACGTTGCTGGAACGATACAACGGCAACCTCGATTTGGCGCTGGCGGCGTACAATGCTGGAGAAGGCGCGGTGGATCGCGCGCACGGCATCCCGGCGTTTCGCGAAACTCGCGAGTACGTCCAGAAAGTGCAGAATGCTTATTTCCGCCCAGGCTCGGGACGCATGGAAAGTTTGTGGAGCAATCCGCGCGCGATACGCAAAAACGCCGATCCGAGCGGCCGAATTATTTTCACCAACGATTGAGTTTTTGCGTAGCGACCACCTTCAGGTGGCCCAGCGCCAGCCTAAAGGCCGCCGCTACGTAGGCAAGGCGGGGATGTTGGCAGGCCAAAATTTTTTGCACAAGGTGTTCGCCCGCGTTTCGCCGGTTTTCCTTGCGCTTGGCCTCGCCTTCTCCTGCGCGCACTCTTCCCTGGCCCGCGAAGATTCCGACACGCGCAACAATTCCAACCGCCGCCAGGCCGCCGCAACGCAATTTGCCCATTCCGAAGATTTGCGCGCTGAGTTGAACAGCAAGCCCGCTGAAAAGCGCAAGCTTTCCGAATACAAGCAAGTGGTTTCCAGCTACCGCCGCGTATACCTGATTACGCCGCACGCCGCGGAAGTGCCCGACGCGCTGCTGGCCGTTGCGGAACTTTATTCCGAGATGGGTGATAAATTCGGGCGCAGCTACTATCAGCTTGCCGCGGATTCCTACAAATTCCTGCTGCACGAATATCCCACCAGCCATTACGGGCAGGACGCTATGCTGCGCTTGGCGCGGCTGCAGAAAGATCAGCTTGGCGACGGGACGGAAGCGTCGAAAACATTTGAGGAATTCTTGAAGAAGTATCCGCGCTCTTCGCGCAAACGCGAGGCGCAGGAATCGCTGGCAGAACTTGCGTTGCTGCGCAACGACGAAAATTCGTCGAGCGCAAAGAGTGAAGCCGCTGTCGGCGAGTCGGAAAAAACCGCGGAGGCGGCGGAATCCGCGCGAAGAGTTCCTCCGGACGCCGTGGCCGTTTACTCGGCCGAGAATTCCGGCAAGGCGCCGCGCTTGCGGCGCATCGGTACCAGCGCTTTGGCGGATTCCACGCGCGTGACCATCGATCTGGAAGATTTAGTGCAATACGCTTCAGCGCGTATTCGCAATCCGGACCGCATCTTCTTTGATCTGCACGCGGCGCGGCTCACCCCGGAATTGGCACGACAGAATATTCACGTGGAAGGTGATTTGCTCTCCGCGGTGCGCGTAGCGCAAAACCAGGCCGGCGTCGTGCGCGTGGTGCTGAACGTCAACGGCGTAAAGGATTACACCGCTTCCCTGCTGACGAATCCGCCGCAACTGGTGATTGATTTGTACCCTGATTCGCGCGGAGCGGCCGTGCGTGCGGCAAAAGCTGGGCGCAACGCGCCACAAGAGCCCAGCGGGGAGCCGGGCGTGCAAGCGGTTTCGAGAGCAGCCACACGGGTCGAACCGTTTGGACCTCCAGCCTCGGGCGCGAGCGGATCAGTCGCTATGGCCGGCCCGAGTGCTCAAGCGCGCCAGCAAGATGCTGGCGCTACCGTTCCGCGCGGTTCTCCATCTCCGGCGCCGAGCAATTCGAGTTTGGTGCCGAATGGGGGTGGCGGGAAGTCGCGGTCGCAGAAACCGAAATCTGTCGGTGGCAAGCCCGCCGCGGCGGACAGGCCGGATTTGATTCAGCCGGCGAGCGCGGCGCTGCCCACGCGCGACGGGCAGTCGACTTTGACGCGCACGCTAGGGCTCAAGATTAGCCGCATTGTGATCGATCCCGGGCACGGCGGGCACGACACCGGAACGATTGGCCCCACGGGCTTGATGGAAAAGGATCTCTGCCTCGATGTGGCGCTGCGGCTCGGCAAAATTATCCAGCAGCGTTTGCCGGGCGCGGAAGTGGTGTACACGCGCTCGGATGACACGTTTATTCCGCTCGAAGAGCGCACGCGCGTCGCAAACGAATCGAAGGCGGACCTGTTCATCTCCATTCACGCGAATTCCAGCCATGACCACGCCGCGCGCGGCATCGAGACCTACTACTTGAACCTGAAGGGTTCGCCGGATGCAATGGTAGTGGCGGCGCGCGAAAACGCCACGGCGCAAGAGAGCATTCACGACCTGGAAGAGATCGTGAAGAAAATCGCGCGCAGCGAAAAGATCGATGAATCACGCGAATTTGCCGCGGACATTCAGGAATCGCTCGCCAGACGAATCCAGAAGCTGAACAAGACCGTGAAAGACCGCGGCGTGCGCAAAGCGCCGTTCGTGGTGCTGGTCGGTGCGGACATGCCGTCCATCCTTACGGAGATTTCGTTCCTCAGCAATCCGGCCGACGAGCAGCTCTTGAAGAAGCCGGAACACCGCCAGCGCGTCGCCGAAGGTTTGTATCAAGGCATGGCCAACTACCTCCAGAGCCTCAACAGCATGACCATGAACGTCTCCGGGAAAACCGCTCCCGTAAGCGCCTCAGTTGAACAATCACGGAACCAACGCTAATCTAGTGGTGTCAAAGAAAATGGTAGGGATGCGCCGTCAATTCCTTTTTGCCTGCCTATGCGCTCTCCTGAGCGTCGCGAAGACCTCCGCCCAACAAAGCAGTTCGGCCCAGCAGCAGGTTCTGCCCGACGCCTTTGGCAATTGGCACGTCACCGGCTGCGTTGTGGATCTGCAGAAACCTGCCCTCTCGCAGGAAGCGGGCGAACGCGAATTTCGCCAGTGCCAGTTCACGTCGGGCAAGCAGACGGCCACCATTTGGGCCGGCAGGTATCGCGATCCCAGTAGTTCCTACGAGGTGTACACGTCGCTGCTGAGGCCCACAATGCAGCCGTCCACGGTAGGTAGATTTACAGCGGTCGACGACTATGGCCTTATTGCCCTGTTAGGCGATGTAGTCTTCGAGGTGCGGAATCCGCGCAACATCTCCACCAAGGACTTGCAGGAGCTCGCCTCCATCGTCGCGGCGCGATCGGCTAAAACGCCCCTGCCCCCAATTCGCGAGTATCTGCCAAGGGAAGATTTGGTGAACGCGACGCAACGCTATGCGCTCGGGGCGGCGGCGTTGCGGGCGGCAGCAGAATCCGTGGGCAATCCGGAGATCGCCGGACTGGCGGACGCGGCGGGGTTCGCACAGGGCGCGGAAGCGATGCTGGCGCAGTATCGGCGGGGCCGTGACAGCGGTGTGCTACTGTTGATCGATTACCCCACTCCACAGCTTGCGGAATTGCATTTGCGGCATTTAGAGGCTGCGCTTGCAGAAATGGCAAAGAAATCTGGAAGCACGATTGAGCGCAAAGGGTCGTTGCTGACCATTGTGGTAGCACCCAGTTCGCCGGCGTTTGGCGAGAATTTGCGGGCCGCGGTGACCTACGAGACGCAGGTAACCTGGAACGAGCCGAGCCAGACGGCCACCGATCCGCCGTGGGCGGTGGTTCTTTACCGGATTTTTGTTGGTACCGGCGTTTTTATGGTTATGGCGGTGGCGTTTGGCGTGGCGTTTGGCGGCTTCCGCATTTTCATCAAGAGGTTGCTTCCTGGCAAAGTGTTTGACCGCCCGGAGCAGATGGAAGTGCTGCAACTGGGGCTTACCGGACACAAGATCGATACACGCGATCTGTATTGAGGATGCTGCGCTGAGCGATACCCGGGCTAAAGCCCTTCCTTGTGGCGTGTTTTCCCGCGGAACTGAAGGCCCGCTCCCCCGAACTGAAGTCCGGGGCTTCCACCGGAGCTCGTCTGGGCTGACATCGCACCAAGCTGGGGCGCGGCGTGCCTCAGGCGTGCTGCGCTCCTGCGGGAAGTAACGCAATTCCCTGCTGGGCGTCTAATCAGTAGGTGGTGTCCCGAAACTTTGCATCTGTGCCGGCGTATCGTAAAGTGTCGGGATACGGAGTGGGTCTCAACTATGCATGTTTTCCAGATTATTCAAAATAGACGGGTTAGGCGCGGTGTCCATGTGCTTGTGTTGATCAGCGCTCTAGCGCTTGTGGCGGGGTGCGGCAAGACTTCCGCCGGCGACCCGGCCGCGAGTGGCGCGCCACAGGCCATGCCGGTACAGGTGAAGGTCGCACTGGCCGAGAACATCCCCGACACTACCGAGTATCTGTCGGTCCTGAAGTCGCGGCACTCGGCGACCATTAGTCCGCACGTGGAAGGGTACATCACGAAAATTTTTGTGAAGTCAGGCGACCACGTGACAGCGGGGACACCGCTGGTGCAAATCGATCCGCTGAAGCAGCAAGCGGCGGTGAGCAGTCAGGAAGCGGCGCGGGCGGCGCAAGAAGCGAACTTGCGTTATGCGCAGATTCAACTGGATCGCGAGCGAAAACTGTATGCGGCGGGCGTGGTGCCGAAGGCGGACGTGGACAACGCGCAGACGAATTACGACGCCGCCATTGCGCAACTCAAAGCTTTGTCAGAACAGGTCAACCAGCAGCAGGCGGAGCTGCACTACTATCGCGTAGCCGCGCCGATGGACGGAATTGTGGGTGATATCCCGGTGCGCGTGGGAGAACGCGTGGCGGTGACGACGCTGTTGACTACGGTGGATGAGTTGGGCCCGCTGGAGGCGTACATCTATGTCCCCGCGGATCGCGCGCGGAATCTAAAGTTGGGCTTGCCGGTGCATTTGGTGGACGAAGCCGGAAACACGGTCGCGGACACGCGGATCAGTTTTCTCTCCCCACAGGTGGACACGGAGACGCAAACCGTGCTGGCGAAAGCGCTTCTAGAGAATCCGCGCGGGTTGCGCGTGGCACAGCAAGTGCGCGCGCAGGTGGTGTGGTCCACGCATGAAGGAACGGTGATTCCGATTCTTGCGGTGACGCGCATCAGTGGACAATTTTTTGCGTTTTTGGCGGTGAAGGACGCGAAGAGCACCGTGGCGCGGCAGAAGCTCCTGAAAGTGGGCGACACTTTGGGTAACGATTACGTGGTGCTTGAGGGCATCAAGCCGGGCGACCACATTATCACTTCGGGATTGCAGTTTTTGCAGGACGGTGTGCCGGTGATGGAGCAGGTTCAGCAACAGATGCAGCAGACCGGAAAGTAACCGTGATTCCCTTTCGCCGAATGGTGTTCTTTGTAGCAGCGCGCGGTTGATGACAGCGCGCTTAGATCTGGCGTGCCAACGGAAGGTGGGTGGCAGTGGTTGATTTCTTTATTCGGCGGCCGGTGTTTGCCACCGTTTGCGCGCTGCTGATTATTCTGGGTGGCGCGATTTCCATTCC
>CATPAM010000511.1 GCA_955651735.1 Candidatus Acidiferrales bacterium
AAACTCCTGCAAGCCAGGCACGCAACTCGCAAGCGCCCAGCCCACCGAATTCTCATTCGCAATTCAGCTCAGAGCAAAAATTACAGCAAGCTTTGCCGCACAAATCCGCAGGCCGTGTGGCGCAAAAAACCGCACTGGAGACGAGGTTACCTACTTGGCGGCCCTGTCCCTCGGAGCAGGAGATTTCCACAGGGTTTTTGCGAGACCATGAAGCTGCTCAGCCGCATCTCCAAATTGCGGAAATTCTAGGCGACGGTCGGGCCCCAGCCCACTAATTGAATCCGGCCACAAAAGGTCGCGGCGCTGCGGCTGCGGCCGGGACGGCGGCGTTAACGGGGGAGCAATCCGGATGGTATCGAAAGCTAAGCCTACGCCTGCGGAAATTTCGCCGGCAGATGAATCGCGGGGGATTACCCTGCTTGATCTCGCCGAAGTTTTGGATCAGCACAAGATTTGGGTGGAGTCCGCGGGGGAGTCCGGCATCAAGGCGGATCTTTGCGGGGTGAACCTGCCGCACGCGGATTTGACGGGCGTCAATTTGCAAGGCGCGTTTTTAAACAAAGTGAATTTTCGCGGCGCCGATCTCTCGCTGGCGAATCTTCGCGGCGCATCGCTGGTGCAAGCGGACCTCCGCGATACTAACCTGCTGGGCACGGAGCTGCGCGGCGCGAACTTGATGGGGGCGACGCTGTATGGCGCGGAAGGTTTGTGGGTGGGGCGGCTCGGCGGGACGAATCTTTTCGACGCCATGCTGCCGGAGGCGGTGGCCACCTTCGATGGCGCCAAGGCCATCGCGCAGGCGACCATGTTTTCGCGCTGGATCTATTTCCTGATTCTGGCGGCGTGCGCGCTATGCGCCGTTGTGATTGCTTTCACCACCGACGTGCGACTGGTGCTAAATTCCTCCGCGATTCCCTTCGCGCGAGTTTCGAATGCCGTGCCCATGAGCGGCTTCTACCTGGGCGCGCCGTTGTTCATCGTCCTCATGTATTTGCGGTTTCATTTTTTGCTGTTGCGCCTGTGGGGCAACATGGCCGCGCTGCCCGCGGTGTTTATCGACGGGAACACGCCGGAAAAAGACGGCCCGTGGTTTCTCATGGCACTGGTACGCCGCCATTTTCGTTGGATGCGCGACAGCCGTTCGCCACAGGCGATTCTCGAGGCGGTAGTCGCCGCGGTTCTCGCCTACTGGGTCGCGCCGGTGACGCTGTTTTTCTTCTGGCTGCGCTACCTGGCGCGGCAGGACATGCGCGGAACGCTGCTGCACGTGCTGCTGATTTCGCTCGCGGTGGCCGCGGCGACTTGCCTGCCGACCATTGTTTCGCGGGTTCTGCGGCCGGGTGATTTGTACCGCAAGTCGAAAGCGATCCTTCCGGTTGTGCTCTCTACACTGAAAGTGACCCTATTGAGCGGTTGCTTGCTCGTCCTACTGTCGTTTGGCGTGATTCGCGGGATGCCCGCGGACAGCTCCGTCGCGCCGGACATGACCGGCTCCGACATTCGCCGCTGGGCCGCGCAAGGTTTGCAGTTTCTCGGATACCGCCCTTATGCCGATGTCACCGAGGCGTCCTTTTCTCCGCAGCCTGCACATGGGGATTGGTCGGACGAAGGCATCGCGACAATTCGCGGCGTGCGGCTGAACCAGATGAACCTGCGGTACGCGCGCGCGTATCACACGTTTTGGGTCAATGCGCGATTGTGGCGCGCGAACCTCGAGGGCGCATATTTGTCGGAGGCCGATCTGCGTGGCGCCAACTTGCGCGAATCGCGTCTGCATAACGCGGTGCTGGACCGAGTGCAGGCCGGCCGCGCGGTCTTTGTTTCCACGGACGCCCGGTCCATAAATTTATCTTCCGCAGACCTGCACGGCGCCGACCTGTCGTATGGGATTTTTGAAGGCGCGGTGCTGTCCAACGCCAAGTTGCTCGGCGCCTCGATGTATGCAATCGATCTGCGCGACGCGCAATTGCTGCGCACCGATCTTTCGCGCGCGGATGTTCGCGACGCCAAGCTCGAACGAGCCCTTCTGGCGCTGGCGAATCTGAACGATGCCGATTTCTCGGCAGCGAAACTCGTTGGATCGAATCTAACTGGCGCGCAGCTCAAGGGCGGCATATTTCTGGATACCAATTTCAAGAACGCCGATCTGCGCGGCGCGGTGTTGACGGGAGCTATCGTGCGCGAAGCCAGTTTCGAGGGCGCGAACTTCGAAGGCGCCGATTTGCGCGGTGCAATTGGCTTGAGCGTTGAGCAGCTTTGCTCCGCGGCACATTGGCGCGGCGCCCTGCTCGATGCCGATTTACAAGCCGCGGCGCAAGCCCGCTGCGGCGCTTCACAGCCAACCTTCACGGGTCCTACCCGGCCGTAACCCTCGGTCAGCCAAGCAGTTGACGGGCGTAACGGTGCACGTAAACTCGTGCTACACGGATTTATGTGCTGCAGAAGGACAAAATATGGGCGCGAAGGCTAACATTACCTTGAAAATCGATACACGCCTGTTAAAGGAGATCAAGGTTCTCGCCGCCCGCGAAGATACGTCCATTAGTGCGCTGATGACCGAGCTGTTGGAGGACAGAGTCAGAAAAGGCCGGGACTACGAGCAAGCTAAGCGACGGGCCCTGGCGCGCCTTCGCGAGGGCCTGGATTTGGGTGGGCGTCCGCTTTCGCGATACGAGATCTATGAGCGGTAAGTGTTTCGTCGATACCAACATTCTCTTTTACGCCCATGACCGACAGGCAGGACCTAAACATGATCGGGCTAAGCGCCTGCTCATTGAGCTATTAGGTTCTGATGCTGGGGTCCTGAGCACACAGGTTCTGCAAGAGTTTTGCGTGAATTTACGGCGCAAAGGAAACCTGGCGGCCGACGAAACGCGGCGACTGATTCAGGACTTCCTGGGTTGGGAGATCGTGGTCAATACACCGGAATCTGTCCTTGGCGCTTTAGAGATTGAGTCGCGGCACGACATTTCCTTTTGGGACGCGCTCATCATTTATGCGGCACAAGCAGCCGGAGCCGAGATTCTTTATTCGGAGGATCTCAACGACGGGCAGATGTTCGGCCCGGTTCGCGTTGTGAATCCCCTGCGCGCCTGAATTCCCGGAACATACCAAGGCCAATTTCGTAACCGATCAGCGCTCGTCGCCGAACATTTTTATGTCTTCGGGGCCTTCCTTCACGGGCCCACGGGAGCGGCCCTGCACTTGTATGCGAATTTGCTCGACGATATCGGGATTGGCGAGCGTCGTGATGTCCCCGGTGTCCATCTGATTGGAAATGGCGGCCAGCACGCGGCGCATGATCTTGCCGGAGCGCGTTTTGGGCATGTCCGGAACGATGTGAATGGTTTTCGGGCGCGCGATCTTGCCAATCATCGTTTCGATCGCGGAGGTCACCTTGTCTTGCATCTGCTTTGTCGGCGCGATGCCCGGTTTCAGAGAAACATAAACGACGGGCACGCGCCCCTTGATGTCATCCACAGCAGGAACGACGGCGGCTTCCGCCACCTCAGGCAAGCTAAGGCAAGCGGATTCGACTTCTTTCGTTCCCAGGCGATGGCCGGCGACGTTGATCACGTCGTCGACGCGGCCTAGGATGCGGTAGAAGCCATCCGCGGCGAGCACGGCGCCGTCGGCGGCGTAATATGGCCAGTCGCGCCAATCCTTGCTTTGTGGATCTTTGTTGTACTTTTTGTAGTACTGGTTGACAAAGCGCTCGGGGCTGCCCCAGATGGTCTGCATAATCCCGGGCCACGGATTGCGTATACAAATGTTGCCGGCCGCGCCTGAGCCTGCGCGCACCTCCTTTCCTTCTTCGTCCCAAATAATCGGATAGATGCCGAGCGCGGGCGGTCCTGCGCTGCCTGGCTTCATGGGATCGAGCGCGGGTTTGGTGGTGCAGAGAAAGCCGCCTGTTTCCGTTTGCCACCAGGTGTCCACGATCACCGCTTCCTTCTTGCCCACCACGTCGTAATACCACCGCCAGACTTCCGGTTCGATAGGCTCGCCGACGGTGGTCATGTGCTTGAAGTGGTAGTTGTACTTGTTCGGCTCGTCGCCGCCGGCCTTGCGCAGCATGCGAATCGCGGTGGGCGAAGTATGGAAGATATTTACATCTAGGCGCTCAGCGATGCGCCACGGACGGCCGGCATCCGGGAATTGCGGAACGCCCTCGTACAGCACACTTGTGGCGGCGAGCGCGAGAGGCCCATACACGATGTAAGAGTGGCCGGTGATCCAGCCAATGTCGGCCATGCACCAATAAACGTCGGTCGGATGCATGTCTTGGTAATACTTGGAAGTGCCGGCGACATAGGCAAGATAGCCGCCGGTGCGATGCTGGCAGCCCTTGGGCTTTCCCGTTGTGCCGCTGGTGTACATCAGAAAGAGCGGAGCTTCCGCATCCTGGGAAACAGGCGCCACAACGTGATTGCGATAGTCCTTGAGAACTTCATCGACGAAAAAGTCGCGGCCCATAATCATGGGCGACTCGGAGCGGAAGTGCCCCGGATAGCGCTTCCAGATCAACACCTTGTCGACGGACTGGCCCTCTTTCTTAGCGGTTTCCACGGCAATGTCGGCACTTGCTTTGTGGTCTACCCACTTGCCGTTGCGATGGTAGCCGTCAGCATAAATGAGCACGCGGCTGCCTGAGTCCGCCGCGCGCAAACCGCAGGCTTCACCGCTGAATCCTCCAAAGACGACGGAGTGCACCACGCCAAGGCGGGCGCATGCCAGCATGGTGATGGGCAGCTCCGGAATCATGGGCATGTGGATAGTGACGCGGTCGCCGGTCTTGAGCCCAGCAAAATCGCGCAGCATGGCGGCAACTTCGTTCACGCGCCGGTAGAGTTCCTGGTAGGTGATGACCGTGGCGGCTTCGCCTTCCGGCTCGGGAACGAAAATCAGCGCCGCCTTATTCTTGTATTGCGCGAGATGGCGGTCGACGCAGTTGTAGCAGGCGTTGAGTTTGCCGCCGACAAACCATTTCCAAAATGGAGGATTGCTGGCGTCCAGCGTGGTGTGCCAATACTGATCCCAGTGCAGCAACTCGGCGTAAGCGCGGAAGCATTCCGGGAAATTCGTTTCACTGAAGCGCTCGACCATCGCGGGGTCGTTCAGGTTGGCCTGGCCAATGAATTTGGGCGAGGGATGAAAATACTCTTCCTCCTTCCAATGGACGGCGATTTGCGCTTCGTTCTCCTTGGTTTTAGGCAGGCTCGGCGCGGGTTTGGGCTTCCCATTCGCTTTATTGGCGGCTTTGCGGGCTTTGGCGACGGCCATGGTTACCCCCGGAGAAATAAATTCCGATTGAAATCATACGACCAGCAACTTCCCGCGAAGGTGTGCCGGAAGTCCAGGCAAGTAGTTGCGTCACACGTGGACCTTGCCAGCGCTGGTAAGGCTGATAATGCTCCCGCGAAAGTGTGGGAGTCAATCGGCTGCGCGCGGTGTTCAGCGGCTCATTGCCGAAGTTGGGCCGCCCACTTCATCCCAGATTTTCGTGCCGTGGGTTTCTTTCAGCATCAAGCTGCCGACGACAAAGGTCAGCGACGCTACGATCATCGGGTAATACAACCCGGCGTAGATATTCTGAGTGCTGGCGCAAATATAGACGCCAATCAGCGGCACCAAGCCGCCGAAGACGCCGTTGCCGATGTGGTAGGGAAGCGAAAGAGATGTATAGCGAATTCTTGCGGGGAAGGCTTCGACCAGGTACGCGGCAATCGGTCCATAAATCATGCAAACGTAAATCACCTGGATGAAAACGAGCAGCACCAGCACCGGCAGGTTGGGGTTCGACGCCTCCTTGGCCGGAACCTGCGCACCGTTGGCGTCCAAGGTGATAGGCGTGAGGCTGATCGCACCGGTAATTTTGTTCTTGGCGGATTTTACCGTGACCACGTTGTTGCCGGCGGCCTGCTGCATGGCGTGATAAATCGGCAGATAGGTCACCACGGCCAGAAGGCACGCCGCCATCATTAGCCACTTGCGTCCAATTTTGTCAGACAGCGAGCCAAAGAAAGTGAAGAAGGGCATGCCGAGAAGCAACGCAACGGCGACGATGATCGCGGCCGTCTTGACGTTCACTTTCAAAATCGTTTGCAGATAGAACAGAGCATAGAACTGTCCGGTGTACCAAACCACGCCCTGGCCGGCCGTTGCGCCGAAGAGCGAAATCAACACGCGCTTGGCATTCTCCCATTTCGCGAAAGCGTCTTTGAGCGGTTGCGCCGAGGTCGTGCCGGCGATCTTCATCGACGTAAAGATGGGCGACTCCTTCATCTTCAGGCGGACGTAGAGTGAGACACTGACCAGGATGATGGAGATGAGGAAAGGAATGCGCCAGCCCCAGTTGGAGAAGTCTTCTTTGCTCATCCAAGATTGCGTGGCCAGCACGACAAGCAGCGAAACGAACAGGCCGAGGGTCGCGGTGATCTGGATGAAGCTGGTGTAGAAGCCACGCTTCCGGTCCGGAACATGCTCTGCCACGTATACCGCGGCGCCGCCATACTCACCGCCGAGCGCAAGGCCTTGGAGCACGCGGATGGCCAGCAGGGCAATAGGAGCGAACCAGCCCGCCGTCGCGTACGTGGGCAGCAAGCCAATCAATGCTGTCGCGCCGCCCATGATGCTGAGCGTCACGAGAAACGCATATTTCCTGCCGACCAGGTCGCCGATCCGCCCAAAAAACAGCGCGCCAAATGGCCGAACGACAAAGCCGACCGCAAACGTCGATAAGTATGCGATTAGCGCGATGGTGTCGTTCCCCGAAGGATAGAACTTGGGGGATAGCACGGCGGCGAGGCTGCCGAAGATGTAGAAGTCATACCATTCGATCATGGTACCGACAGCGGAGGCCAGAATCACGCGCCAGATGCATAATCGGCGGTGCCGCTCACTGCGATTGCGTCTGCACGAGTCGCCATGCTTCCTCCTGTTGACTTTTGACGCGGATTGGAAAGCCAAAACTGCTACGACTGCTATCCCACCCATGTGAATGCCATGTTAACGCGCCGGCACTCCTCCCTTAAGTCGACTTGTTTCGGAACGGAAACCGCACGTTCATATACGTAGAGCGGTGTGTTGTCAAGAACGCTGTTCCGCTCTGACCAATCCCGCGCTGAGGTGGAGCGCACCCGCGCATTCGTGATAAAAGACTGCCTTGACTCTTCCTCAGGCCATCTTCCTGTTTGCCGCCGGGGTTTTGGGCGGCGCGCTCAATGCCGTTGCCGGTGGCGGCAGCTTTATCGCGTTTCCCGCGCTGCTATTCACCGGGGTTGGTCCGGTGGCCGCCAACGCCACGAACACGCTGGCGCTGTGGGTCGGGGTCACGGCGAGCGGCGGAGCTTACCGCAAGCACCTCAATATTTCCAAGCGCGTGATGATTCCGCTGATCATCACCAGCATCGTGGGCGGATTGGCGGGCGCGGTGCTGCTGATCAAGACACCGGCGCAGACTTTTCTGCGCGTGCTTCCTTGGCTGTTGCTGGGCGCAACGCTGCTCTTCACCTTTGGCAAGCACCTTACCGGGCGAATCTCCGCGGGAATTTCGCACGAATCTAGCAACGCGGCTGTCGCGGGCGCCAGCATCTTCGAGCTGTTCGTAGCGATCTACGGCGGCTACTTCGGCGGAGGCATGGGCATCATGAACCTGGCCATGCTTGCGGCTATTGGCATGACCGACATGCACGCCATGAACGCGCTGAAGGTGGTGCTCGGCGGCATCATCAACGGCGTGGCTACTTTCACCTTCATTGCCACTGGGGCCATCGTGTGGAAGCAAGGCGCAGTAATGACGCTCGGTGCTATCGTCGGCGGTTTTTTTGCGGCGCATTATGCGCAGCGCTTGCCGCAAACGTGGATTCGCGCGTTCGTCATCATCGTCGGCTCGGCCATGACGGTCTACTTCTTTGTCCGCGCGTATCTCTAGCCGCATTCGTAAGAGTGATATAGTCCCGCCGCCATGTCCGCTGCAACCGTGAACGCGCAAGATGTCAGGGAAGCGCCGCTGAATCGCAATCAGATTCGCGGATTCTGGGCTGCGTGGGGCGGCTGGGCGCTTGATGGCATGGACTCTTTCATCTACGCGCTGGTGCTTGTGCCGTCGCTGCGCGATTTGCTTCCGCGTTCTGGAATTCCCGCCACCAAAGGCACCGTCGGTTTCTACGGCGGATTGCTGCTTGCCCTTTTCTTGGTCGGGTGGGGGCTGGCGTTTCTTTGGGGACCGGTGGGAGACAAATTCGGCCGCGTGCGCACGCTGATGATCACGATCGTGTGGTATTCCGTGTTCACGTTCTTGAGCGCGCTGGTCACGAACGTGGGACAGTTGGCCGTTCTGCGCTTGCTCGCCGGAGTTGGCATTGGCGGCGAGTGGGCCATGGGCGGCACGTTCGTCGCCGAAGAGTGGCCAGAAAGTCGACGGCGAGCCGGCGCGGGCTACATGCATACCGGTTATTACGTGGGAATTTTTCTCGCGGCTATTGTTAACTACACGATTGGCAGCCGCTTCGGCCACAATGGATGGCGCGTCATGTTTGCCGTCGGAGGACTGCCCGCACTGTTGCTCGCGGCGGTGCGTCACGGGGTGACGGAGCCTTCGCGTTGGAAAGCGAAAGAGGGTGTCGTGCATTCGTGGGCGATTTGGCGTCCGTTTGCGACGCTATTTTCAAAAGCGTTGCGGCGCCGCACCGTGCTCAACGCATTGTTTATGCTGGCGTCCATTTGCGGGCTGTGGGCCGGCACTGTGTACGTGCCCTCCGCGGTAACGACTCTGGCGGAAGCGGCGGGGCGCGTTGGTCCTGCGGCTGCGCAGCTCGCTTCGCGCGCGACCATGCTTGTGGCGTTTGCGACCATTCTCGGCTGTCTGCTGATGCCCTGGCTCGCCGAGCGGCTGGGCCGGCGCGGCGCGCTCGCGTTTTATTTCACACTGATGCTGATTTTCATTGCGCTTACGTTTGGGAAGGTTTTCTACATGGGACCCGCTGCGCTGCCGCGGTTCTTCGTATGCTTGTTTTTTCTCGGGCTTGGCGGCGCGAATTTCGCTGTGTACACGTTGTGGCTCCCGGAACAATATCCGACGGAATGCCGCGCCAGCGCTTTTGCGTTTTCTACGTCGTTTGCCCGATTCGGCGGCGCGATGATCACGTTTTTGGTTGGCGCAGGGGTGCAGCACTACGGCTCGCTGGGCGTTCCCATCGCCATGACTTCGCTCGCTTTTGCGGTGGGCTTGCTGCTGATACCCTTTGGTATGGAAACGCGCGGACTAGTCTTGCCCGCATAAGCGGGATTGCGTCGCAAAGCGAGGAGGAGCATGGCCAACGTCGAGGCCAAGGTATTTCCTATCGAAGTGTTGCGGGAGTTCAGCACTCGCGTGTTCCGGCATTTTGGCATCCCTGAGACGGACGCGGCGCAAGCTGCCGATGTGCTCGCCTCCGCCGACTTGCGCGGCATCGATTCTCACGGCGTGGCGCGTCTGACTAGCTATTTCGATTTGCTGAGCGAAGGGCTCATCAATCCCAAACCCAAGATCAAAATTCTGCGTTCGACGCCGAGCACCGCAAGCATCGATGGCGACAACGGACTCGGGCTCGTGGTCGGGCCGCAGGCGAATGAAATCGCTATGAACATGGCGGCGAAGGCCGGCTCCGGATGGGTCAGCATTGGCAACAGCAATCATTTCGGTATTGCTGGTTACTATGCGCTGAAAGCGTTGGAGCGCGATATGATCGGCATGGCGATGACCAACTCGACCAAATTGGTCACGCCACTGTGGGGTGCGGAGCGCATGCTCGGCACAAACCCGATCGCGATCGCGTTTCCCGGAAAAGACGAGCCGCCCATCGTGGTTGATATGGCCACTTGCGCCGCCGCTTACGGCAAAATCGAAATGGCACGGCGCCGCGGGGAATCCATACCGCAAGGCTGGGGCATCGACAATCAGGGCCGCGGCACGACCGATCCTGACGACATCGTTGCGGGCGGGGCGCTCTTGCCGCTTGGCTCGGATCGCGAGCGCGGCGGGCACAAGGGGTATGGTCTCGCGGTCATGGTCGACGTTCTTTGCGGCGTGCTGAGCGGGGCCAACTGGGGACCCTTCACGCCGCCTTTTGCGCTCCGCCAGGAAATTCCGGCGCGCAGCGTGGGGAAGGGAATCGGGCACTTTTTCGGCGCGATGCGTATCGATGGCTTTATCGAAGCGGACGAGTTTAAGCGACAGATGGACGACTTCATTCGTGTGTTTCGCGCCACGAAACCCGCGCCCGGCACGAATGGCCCGCTTATTCCCGGCGATCCGGAACGCGATGCGGAAAAAGTGCGCAGCAAGCAGGGCGTGCCGCTGATTATGCCGGTGGTCGACGAGTTGCGCGTCATTTCGAAGAAAATCGGCGTCCCGTTCTCCTGATATCCTGAGATGGGAGCTATCGAGACAGAATTCATGACCGACCTGGTACAGCTCACAAGAATTGACGGAATCGCGGTCGTCACCATCAACAATCCGCCGGTGAACGCGCTGAGTGCAGCGGTCTCCGCCGGCATCGCTGCCGCCGTCGCGCAAATTGAAAAGGATGACGCCGTAAAGGCCGTGGTGTTCATTGGCGCGGGGCGGACCTTCATTGCGGGCGCGGATATCAAGGAATTTGGCGAGCGGACGTCCGGAAAAATCATTTGCCGCGAAAGCTTGAAGCCTGTGCTGCTGCGTATTGAGGATCTCGGGAAGCCGGTGGTCATGGCCATTCACGGCACAGCCTTCGGTGGAGGTCTCGAACTCGCGATGGCTGGGCGCTACCGTATTGCGTTGGCGAGTGCGCAGGTCGGCCAGCCGGAAGTGAAGCTCGGGATCATTCCGGGCGCTGCGGGAACGCAGCGTCTGCCGCGCCTGGCGGGCGTGGCGAAAGCTGTGGAGATGTGTGTGGAAGGCGCTCCCGTGAAAGCTGAGGACGCGCTCAGGTCAGGCATTCTGGATCGGCTAGTGGAAGGCGACTTGCTGACAGCCGCGATCGCATTTGCGAAGGAAATTGCTGCGAAGCTCGCGCCAAAGACCCGCGAGCGGAATGAAAAGCTCGGCACGCCAGACCAGAATGCTGCGATTTTTGCCGCTGCCCGCGACGCGGCTCGTAAAAAACAGCGTGGCTTGCTAGCCCCGCTTGCCGCAATCGATGCTATTGAAGCCGCTACCACGCTGCCGTTCGAGCAAGGTTGCCGGAAAGAAGAAGAACTCTTCACGAAATGCCTCTTCTCCGACCAATCCAGGGCTCTTATTCATGCGTTCTTCGGCGAGCGCGAAGTCGCGAAGATTCCGGACGTGCCGAAGGAAACGCCAACCCTGGGCGTCAACTCCGTGGGCATCGTTGGTGCCGGCACCATGGGCGGCGGCATCGCCATGGTTTTTGCCAACGCGGGAATGCCGGTGCTCCTCAAGGAAACCGATCAAGCCGCGCTTGACCGCGGACTGGCCAGCATTCAAAAAAATTATGCCAACTCCGTGAAGCGCGGTCGCTTCACGCAAAAGTTCGTCGACGAGCGTTTCGATCTCATTCGACCAACGCTGGACTACAGCGAATTCGCGAACGTCGATATGGTGGTCGAAGCGGTTTTTGAAAGCATGGCGCTGAAGAAGGAAGTTTTCAGCGAGCTCGATCGCGTTTGCAAGCCGGGCGCGATTCTCGCCACCAACACCTCCAGCCTCAACATCGACGAAAT
>CATPAM010000512.1 GCA_955651735.1 Candidatus Acidiferrales bacterium
AAGGCCCCTGCCGATACCCGAACTGCCACCTGTGATGAAGATTATGTTGGAGTGCATTCTCATCGGGGATTCCCTTTTGATTTCCGGGCCGACCGGCAACATACAACTGACCGCCTCAGAATGCAACGCTCCGGCCCAGTTTTCACACGAGTGCCTGTCCTCGAGTCGGACTTTCGCGTAACATAATCCGCATCATTTATGATGAAGAAAGGAGCAGGAGTATGGCAAATGAGCTTCACGGCGGCCAAGCCTTCATCTGCGTGACGTGCGGCTCGCAGTTTGCCCCAACCGTGCAACCACCGCCCGAGTGCCCTATCTGCACGGATTCGCGCCAGTATGTCGGTTTCGACGGGCAGCGATGGACCACGCTTGAGGAACTCCGCCTTCGGCATCATAACGTGATCGAGCCCGAGGAGCCGAGCCTCTACTCCATCCATACAGAGCCTAGCTTTGCTATCGGCGAGCGTGCCTTTCTACTCCAAACACCGAAAGGCAACCTGCTCTGGGACTGTGTGGCCCTTCTCGATCAGCCGACGATTGAGACAATCCGGCAGCTTGGCGGCGTTGCGGCCATAGCGATCTCGCATCCGCATTACTACACGACGATGGTTGAGTGGAGCTTGGTTTTTGACAACGCTCCGATTCATCTGCATTCGGCTGACTGTTCCTGGGTGATGCGGCCGCACCCCAACACGCGATTTTGGTCGGGCGATAGCATCACGCTGCTCGACGGCTTGGTCCTGATTCACACGCCAGGGCACTTCGAGGGCTTCCAGGTCCTGCACTGGCCGGCAGGCGCAGACAGACAGGGCGTCCTGCTCTCGGGAGACCAGCCGCAGGTATGTATGGACAGGCGATGGGTCTCGTTTATGTACAGCTATCCGAACTTTGTTCCGCTCGATAGCGGGACGATTGAGCGAATCGTGACCACGTTGAGCCCTTATGCGTTCGATCGTATCTACGGAGCGTTTCCAAGGAGAGCGGTTGAGTCGAATGCGAAGGAAAGACTGAAGCGTTCAGCCGAGCGATTCATCTGTGCAACTATGGCTGGAGCTTGATAATCACACGTCTGCGCGAGCAACAAGACATGTTGTAAACGCCTGTTGACCGGGGCCTACTTCTGAATGACTATTGCACGGCAGTGTCGGAGACTGGGTGGCAAAAGCTACTATGCACATGCGCGAAGCCCCGTTGACGCATGAAATCATTGTCGCAGCACAGGAATTGCCGCTTTCGCATCGGGATCCTGCAGATCGCTTTTTGGCTACCACGGCGGAGGTGCTTGGACTAACCCTTGTGACTGCGGACCAGCGACTGTTAGGTTTAGGGAAGATTGCCACGTTATCGGGTCGCTGAGCCTTTCGCTATCGACCAGGGGCGTCCAAACGAGGCGGCCGCGGCGCAGTAACGTCTCCGGCCAAGAAAGACCAAAGGAGGATTCCAGTGATGTGGGAATCACTCGAGCACATGGGCTGGATAATGATTCTTGCCAATACAGGTTGGTTGTACGCGGCCGTTTCGGTAATCCATTATTTCACGCTATTTTTTTTCATCGGGACGATTGTGCTCGTTGACTTGCGTATTCTTGGTATTGCAGACCGGAATCAAACCCTCGCTCAACTTGCAGAACAGCTTCTTCCCTGGACTTGGATAGGATTTACGCTGGCCATGATATCCGGATTCCTCCTGTTCGCGACCGACGCCGGGGATTACGCGCCTGACAAGGTGTTTCAGGCCAAGATGCTCGTCATATTGCTAGCAGTAGTGTTTACGGTTATGGTTCAAAAGGGCGTACGAAAATGGTATCAATTGCCCACCGTACCAGCCGGGGCCAAACTTGTTGCTTTTGCTTCTCTGGTACTGTGGGTAGGCGCTATTCTCGCGGGAGTTGACATCGCAGCTATTTCGGGGCTCGGGTAGCTTGCCCACGCTGCAAAGTCGGCACTAAGAGGGCCACGCGCATGTACGGTCTGCTTCAGGACTTCGCCAGGTGGCTGGAAAGCACTGCTTGGGCGACTGAAATCCGCACCACCCGCATATATCCATTCATTCAGTTGATCCATTTTTCAGGTTTAACGCTGTGGCTCGGAACAAATACTGTGGTCGATTTGCGCCTCATGGGGATAGGTAAGAAACGCCAGACTGCAGCCCAACTCTCGGAGGCGCTATTCGCCTGGAACTGGATCGGCTTCTCAGTGGTGGTTCTCGGCGGGTTCTTGCTCTTCTCAGGTATTGGTACAACGTATCTGGTCAATCCGGCCTTTCAACTCAAGCTCGGCTTATTTGTTCCCCTGGCACTTGCATGGCACATCGTGGTTCAACAGAAAGTCCGCACGTGGGGCAGGGAACCTGATACGTCGGCCGTAGCCAAACTCGGCGGTTTGGTTGAAATACTGTTGTGGCTCTGCGTCGTCACCGCAGCTGTGGAAATTCCGAATCACTGAGGACCACCACTATACACTCCTCGCTGTTTCAGATATGCCATGCCTAACGTCTGGCCATTGGGGAGTATGACCTGTAGGACACGACCGACGGGCTTGCCATTCTTAACCGGCTCCACCGTGACGGTAATTTCATCCCCAGGCTTGAAAGACTGCTTGCTCCAACCACGTTCGATCATGTCGGGCGCATTGGTAGTCTCCGCTACCCAATGTACGACGGTGTCGCTGTCATCCTTCACATCGAACTTCAGGAAGCAATGGGGATTGGCCCAAAACCATTCCGTCACGGTTCCCTTCATCGTAGTTCTTTTTCCGGTATCGAACGCCGAGTTGCCGTGGTCTGCGAATAGCGGAACAGAAGCGATCAAAACCCCAGCAGCCAGAGCAAAAACCGTCAAGAATTTAACTTTCACGGGGGACCTCCATGGTCGCGACCGACCACACCCTAATAAGCAAGCGGCACGGCGCGAATTCTAAGACAGCTTTCGGCACACGTCAAATGCAGTTGCATCCTTCCCAGGTATGCGCTACGCGAATATCAGAAATGCTGGGCCTCGACCTGCCTGTAAGGTTCCTCCCCTAAAGATATCTTCAGGTTACTTGCTGTCCGTTTCGCTAGCGAGGTCGCCATATTCCTTATTATATTTCTCAATCTCTGATGGTATGCAGATCATTTCCACAACTTCGTAATCGGGAGATTGCAACTTCATCGGGAACTTGTTCATGGCCACCCAGGATTTTGCATACATCTTCGGGTCGTCAATCGTCACCGTCAACTCCAAGTGGTCATGATCCACGCGGTGGAACCGTTCCTCCACGCGCATCGCGTCGCTGACCGGACGACCCGTCTCATCGAGCCAGGCTCTTTCATCCCCCATCGTCCCAACGGTCTGGACGACGAGCGTGGTATCGTCCTCCCACTTGCCAACCGAATATCCGTACCACTTGGGCTCTGGAATTTCCTTGGGGATCTCTCGCCCGTCCGTCCAGATGGTGCGCCACCTTTTTTCAAATTCATACAAGATCACCACCTGGCGTTGGTTCTGAAGGATCTGTGTGTGTCTTAGTTGATAAAAATCGGCGCGCGGGAGCCCTAACGGATCACACTTATTTCTCGGATCATTAGTGAGCGCCTCGAGGACGCTTAAGTATCCCTCTAGCGGCTTATGGGACTTTAACGTTTGCAACCCCAAAGGAGTATAAGGTGGCTCATGTTCTGGCTTGCCGTCTGCTGGCATTGCCTTCACGCCACCTGCCTGGATTCCGTCCCCCGGCCCGTTGGCTGGTTCCCAAATCCCAGAAATGTCGTGGCGTGGAGTGGGGGCTGTCTTCCGACCTGTCACCGGTTCGGTTACGGGTCGCCCCCAACCGTCGAGAAGTACGGGGGCAGCAGCGGGGGCTGGCTTCTG
>CATPAM010000513.1 GCA_955651735.1 Candidatus Acidiferrales bacterium
GGAACTGGCTTACAAATGTGTACACTCTCGGCGTCGGTTCCATCTGCGAAATCGCCGCCGGTACAACCACCACTGCCAACACCACTACAAGTAGGCCCGCTATCCGTTTCAACATTGTTCTCTCCTTGCACTGACCGGCAGGCCGCGCGGCGCATTACCACCGAAGGTCGCTCCTCGTCGCTCAATTCGCGGAGTTCGCGCAGGGTGCGGGGATACGGCGTTCGGTCTTCTTATGAGTAATCGGGTAAAGTGGTTCGCGGTCGGGGTTCCGATCAGTGTGCGCTGACGATATGCCCTCACCCTCCCCGTGTCAAGCAATTCGTCCGAAGGCCCTCAAATGAGCCGTCGTCTCGAGCGGGATCAAGTGACGACCGCGGTGCTAAGCTCCACATTGCTCTCTCTGTTCGGAGGAGGTTCGATGAAAGTGTCGCATATACATTGCCGCGTGCGCGACTTGCCGGCCGCGGCCCGCTGGTTCCAACAGGTGTTGCAGGCCACCGCCGTGTTTAACAACGAGCGCATGGCCTGGCTGGGCTTCGGCGAATTTGGCGTGATTCTGGACGCCGCGCCCACGGATAGCGTGGTTACACTTGGCTTTGACAGTGAGGATTGCGACGCAGACTATCGTACACTCACCGCGCGCGGCGCGGAAACCATCGAGGCCCCGCAAGACCGCCCGTGGGGCGCACGCTCCGCCTACCTCAAGGGCCCCGGCGGCCTAACCGTCGAGATCGAACAGCTAGTGAAACGCACCTGAGCCCTCACCCTCCCTCAGCGATAATCATGGTTGGAAGAGCCCTAGAAAAAGAGCTCTGGCGCTATGTGGAAGCGCGCTGCTGATTAGGATTTTGAGAGAAGCTGTACCAGGGCTTCCGCGGACGCAACCCGTGATTTGCCGCACCTCCAAAATCGCCCCTTGGCAAGCCCTTTGCTTACCGCACATCGGAAAAATAGGAGGTGGAGGGGCAGCTACGGTTGACGGCGCACACCCCTTGCCCACACAAATTGGTGTAAGATGCCGGCACGTCTCGACTTCAAGAAAAAATCCATCTCACATTGAGGAGGTCCCCTAGTGCTCACTCTTAGGAATTATTGCGTGCTGCTCGTGGTGGTGTTTGCGCTGTGTGCGCCGGCGTTCGCGCAGGAGCATACGGCAACGGCTGCCGCGAAGGGCAAGCCGGTGACGCTGATGGCTGGGCTGGGGAATTGGCACCACCCGGTTTCGACGAAGAACGCGCAGGCGCAGGCGTTCTTCGATCAGGGGCTGCGGCTGATTTACGCGTTCAATCATGATGAGGCGGCGCGGTCGTTTCAGCACGCGGCGGAGCTCGATCCCAAGCTGGCCATGGCGTATTGGGGCGCGGCGGAAGCGGTGGGGCCGAACTACAACGATCCGGCCAGCGACGAGCGCTTTATGCAGGCCCACGCGGCGATTGAGAAGGCGCTGACGCTGGGGGCGGATGCTTCGGCGAGCGACCAGGCGTACATTGCGGCGCTGGCCAAGCGGTTTCCGGGCGACGCGAACGCGGACCGGCGCGCGGCGGCGGAAGCGTATCGCGACGCCATGCGCGAACTGGTGAAGGAATATCCCGACGATCTGGATGCGGCCACGTTGTTTGCGGAAGCGGGAATGAACCTGCATCCGTGGGGGCTGTGGCACGCCGATGGCTCGCCGGAAGAAGGAACGGAGGAAATTGTCGCGACGTTGGAGTCGGTGATTCGGCGGGAGCCGAATCACCTGGGCGCGATTCACTACTACATCCACACCGTAGAAGCTTCCAACTCGCCGGAGCGCGCGCTGGCTGGCGCGAACCGCCTGGCGCAACTGGCTCCCGCTGCGGGACACATCGTGCACATGCCCGCGCACATTTACATCCGCACTGGCGACTATGAAGCCGCGGTGAAAACGAACCAGAAAGCGGCGCTGGTGGATCAGGCGTACTTGGCGGCGAGCGGCGCGCAGGGAATCTACCCGATGATGTATTACAGCCACAATTTGCATTTCATCGCCATGTGCGCGGCGATGAACGGAAATTACCTGGAGTCGAAGCGCGCGGCGCAGTTGCTGGCGGCGAATGTGGGTCCACACGTGAAGGACATGCCGGCGCTCGGAGGGTTCATGACCGTGCCGCTGGCGGTGGAGGTGCGCTTCCACAAGTGGAACGAAATCTTGAAGGCGCCGCAGCCGGATGAGTCGATGCCGGCAGCCGCGGTGTTCTGGCACTTTGCGCGCGGATTGGCGCTTGCGGCGACTGGGAAAATTGAGGCCGCGGAAGCGGAACATAAGATCGTTGCGGAAGCGGAAGAAAAGACACCGCCGGACGCGCTCTTTCAGATGCCGATCAACAACAAGACGAAAGACATCTTGAAGATCGCGGAAAATGTGCTGGGAGCGAAGATTTCTCTGATGAAGAATGACATGGATGCAACCGTCAGCCAGCTTCGCGCAGCGGTGGCGATTCAGGACTCGCTAAAGTACGACGAGCCGCAGGATTGGTTCTATCCGGTGCGCGAATCGCTCGGCGCGGTGTTGCTGAAGATTGGCGACAACGCGGGCGCCGAGGATATTTTTCGCGCGGACCTGAACCGCAATCTGCGCAATCCCCGCTCGCTCTTCGGCCTGGAGCAAGCGCTCAAAGCGCAAGATAAAGCCTACGACGCAGGTTTCGTGAAGAAACAATTCGAGGCGTCGTGGAAGGGCGCGACGGCGCCAAAGGTCGACGATTTAGTCTGAGGCGCCTCGCGCTTCGCGGCCGCAGTTTGTCGCAGTCCCAAAATTACATTTTAGCGGCGGACGGCATCTGGTCCCAAGCGTCCCAGAAGATTTTCATCTCGCCGGGCAGGCCCAGGGAGATGCGGACGTATTTGTCCAGCGCGGGATATTTGGGGCCGATGAGGATGTTGCGCTTTTTCAGGTACCCGATGACTTCGTCGGGCGGGCGCTGCGGATTCATCATCACGAAATTGCTTTGCGACTCGATGGGATGGAGCGAGCGCGCGTTGGCCTGGCTCAGGAATTCCTGGCGGTCAGCGGCGTTGCGCTTCACGCCGAGGCGCACGTAGTCGACATCGTCCAGCGCAGCGGAGGCCGCGCGCGCGGAAACGACGCTGACGCTCCAGCCAGGGAAACCGGCGGCGAGGCGCTTGGCGGCTTCCGGAGTGGCCACGGCGTAGCCGATGCGCAGGCCGGCCAGGCCGAAAATTTTGGAGAAGGTGCGCGCGACGATGATGCGCGGGTCGCCGATGGGGCGGTCGAGGAAGGATTCGTAATCGGCGGCGGGAGAAACGAAATGATGATAGGCCTCGTCGATCAGCACCATGACGCCGGAGGGAAGCTTGGCGACGAAGGCTTCGAGGTCTTTGCGCGGGGTGAGCGTTCCGGTGGGATTGTTGGGATTGACGATGTAAACGAGGCCGGTTGAGGAGCCGACGCGATCGAGCATGGCGGGAACATCGTGCCCGTAGCGTTCGTTGAGCGGAACATCGGCGACTTCGATTCCTGCGGTCTGCGCCAACTTGCCTAGAGCGGGAAAGGTGGGCGCGGCTTCGACCAGTTTTTTGCCGGGCTTGAGAAAAGCCATGGCGGCCATGCACAGGATTTCGCCGGAGCCGCAGCCGAGGACGATTTGCTCGCGCTTGACGTTGTGCAGCGCGGCGAGTTTGTCGAGCAGCGTGTCGTACTCGGTGCGCGGGTAGCGGTTGCCGGAAGCGGCGGATTCGCGTAGCACCGCAAGAACTTTTTCGGACGGCCCGTAAGGATTTTCGTTGCGATAGAGAAGGACTGGCTCCACGACCACCGCGCCGGCTGCATGTGCGGGCTGCGCTGGCGCGGAGTTCCCCCACAGCGCCGCTTCCATTGCGGGAGCGAGAGGGAAACCGCGCAGGGCTGGCGCGGCAGCGCCAACGATGGCGCCTGCGCCGATGTTGCGAAGAAGATTTCTGCGAGAGATGGACATAGCGCTACTCCTGAAAACGGAGCGAGCAGTTCCGAGAACAAGCTCGCTCGCAACGGAACCAATCCTGATGCGAGCTATCTTAATGCGTTGCGGCGCGAAATTGTCAATGTTTCAGGGAAATTGGGTGAGGCTGAGGATGTTGCTGTCGAGATCCTTGAACCACGCGATTTTGGCGCCCCCGGGGGCGGTCCAGATGCCCTCGGCATCCTGAGTGGGCAATCCGTAACTTTCAAACTGCACGCCTTTTTGTTTGAGAGCGGAAACGGCTTTGGCGATATCGGGAACTTGCCAGCCAAGGATGGTGAACGGTTGGGGCTTGAATCCTGGCGGAACATTGGTGACGCGCAGCATGATGCCGTGGGCGTCGAGCGCGAGAGCGAAATTGTCCTGGCTAAGGACGCGAAAGCCGAGGACGCCCTCGTAAAAGGGGCGGGCTTTCTTGGCGTCGAGGGTGGGCGCGAAAGCCATGATTTTGTGCGAGCCGAGCATGCTATCCTCCCGGGTCGAAGCGAGGTCGAATGTAGGGGTAGAGTGTAACTGTGGCGGCGAATCGAACCAAGCCGGAAGCGCGGGTAGCGATCAATCCGACGGCGTCGCAGATGGGCGCGGCGAATGCGATTCTGCGGGGGCGCGCGAGGCAATATCACGTTGCGGAATTCCCGGGGCCGCTGTCGATCAAGAGCGTGGTGCGCGGTTCGGGAGTGTGGGGAACGGCAGAGGCCGAGCGGGTGGTGGACAGCGGCAGCTACTTGGTGCTGAACGCGGGCCGGCCGTACTCGCTCACAATTGACGCACGCGAAGTTGTGGAGACGTTTTGTCTGTTTTTTCGCGCCGGCTTTGCCGAGGACGTGCATCGCGTGGAGGGCAGCGCTCCGGTGGCGTTGTTGGACGAACCGGTTCCCTTGGGCAACGGGCGCGCGCCGTTGGAGTTTTTTGAGAACCTGCACCCGCACGATGCAGAGGTGAGCCCGCTGCTGCGGCGAATGCGCCAGAGGATTGCGGACAACAGCGCCACGGACATCTGGCTGGAAGACCAGTTTTTCGCCGTGGCCCGAGCGCTGCTGAAGGTTCACGGACGGTCGGAAAAGCAGGTGGCGCGGATTCCCGCGAAAAAAGTGTCGACGCGGCAGGAGCTTTACCGGCGGTTGCTGCGCGGGAAAGACTACCTGCATTCCTTTTTTACCGGCGAGGTGCAACTGCAGCACGCGGCCAATGCTGCTTGCGTTTCACCGTACCACTTTCACCGGCTGTTCCATGAAGTTTTTCACGAAACACCAAACCAATACTTGCAGCGGCGGCGGCTGGAGCAGGCGCGCGAACTGCTCGAAAGCACAGACCGCGGGGTGACGGAAATCAGCCTGGGCGTGGGATTTGAAAGCAGCACTTCGTTCAGCGCGCTGTTCCGGCGAAGCTTTGGATGTTCGCCCCGCGAGTACCGCGCGATCCTCAAGAAGAAATAGCAAGATTGGATAGGATTTGGAGACTTTGCACGCGTAGTGTACGGCTGGGAGGAGAACAGCCATGGTCCTCAAGGCTATTTGCATTTTTCTCTTTGTGGTTTACGTGTTGGTTCGCGTGCTGGTGTCCACTTGATGAGAATTAGCGCGATCGGGCAGAAAACGCGCGATGCTCGCGGCAGGACCGCGGAGGCCAATAGTGATGGCGGAAGAGACAACAAAGAAGTTGCTGGAGGCAATTCGGGCGGGGGACAAGGCAGGGGTGGATGCGCTGCTGCGCGCCGCACCGGAATTGCTGCGGTTCACGGCGCCGAACGGGTCTTCGGCGATGCTGCTGGCGGCATATTACGGGCACGCGGAATTGGCGGAAGTATTTGTGCGCCATGGAGCGAAGGCCGATGTGTTTGAGGCCAGCGCGCTGGGGGATCTGGAGACAGTGCGGAAGCTGGTTGGCGGCGACCGGGCTTTGGTGAATGCGTTTGCGGCGGATGGGTTTTACCCCCTGGGTCTGGCGGCGTTTTTTGGGCATCGCGCGATTGTGGAGTTCTTGCTGAAGAATGGCGCGGATGTGAAAACGGCGGCGCGCAACGCCCAAAAAGTCACCGCACTGCACGGGGCGGTCGCGCGGCGCGATGTGGAGATTGTGAAGATGCTGCTGGAGGCCGGCGCGGATCCGAACGCACGGCAGGAGCGCGGGTTTGTGCCGCTGCATGACGCCGCGGCAAACGGGAATGCCGCGCTGGTGGAGTTGCTGCTGAAACACGGCGCGCGCGCCGACGCGAAGACCGATGACGGCAAGACGGCCGGCGACATGGCTAGAGAGCGCGGGCATAAAGAATTGGCGGAAAAGCTGTGAACCTTGGGGTAGTAGGAGTACGGCAGTACTAATGAGCTGGTACGCGAAACAGCGTGTCGAGTACTGGCAGGAATGAACCGGGCGGGCTATCGACGCTTGGAACCGGCGCGAGCAAAATTGCGACTGTGATCGGGGACGGCCCAACCGGACTCGACCACGGTTCCCTCCATCCCCAACGCCCGAGCGGCCGGTCCCCCCACCGGCCGCTCACCTTTTTTGGTGAGCAACGAAACGCCATCCGAAGCGGCTGCAAAGCGCACAAGAGAGTAGCGGAGATGCGTGTGCGCGCGGAGAGTTCGGGCTACAATGCGTTGACCCGGGGCGTTGCCGGGGATTCAACTTCCATGGCGCGTGCTACCTGTAAGGCTTTCCTTGCGATGTTGGCTTGTGCGCTGCTGCTGCCTGGCGCGGTGCTGGGGCAGAGTGTGCAGGGGACGCTGTTGGTGGCGGTGGACGATTCCAAGGGCGGGCGCATTGCGGGCGCGGGCGTCACCATTACGCTGGAAAAGTTGGGGGTTTCGCGGTCGGCGAACACGGATGAGTGGGGAGAGGCGCGATTCGAATCGTTGCCGCCCGGGACGTACTCGATTGCCGTGCACGCCAGCGGATTTGGCGAGAAAACCTCGCGGGTGGCGGTGGCGGTAAGCAGCCAGGCGACGTTCGCGGTGATCCTGGGACCGCAGGCGCTGAAGCAAACAATTCAGGTGCGGGACCGGGGCCCTTCGCTGGCGAGCCAGCCGGTGGAAACCACGAGCAGCACGATCAACACGGTGGTTACGGCGGAAGACTTGGATGAGATTCCGCTTTCGGCGCGGAGCTTCGCGAACATTGCGCTGCTCACGCCGTTTACCGCGCCGGTCGAACCATCCGATCCCACCAAGGCGCGGATCACCGCGGTGTCCTTCGGTGGCAGCTCGGGACTGAACGTGGACCTGTCGGTGGATGGCGGGGACAACAACGACGATTACATCGGCGGATTTCTGCAGAATTATTCACCGGAGGCGATGCAGGAGTTCGCGGTGCGGACTTCGCAGTTCGGCGCGGACACGGCACACACGAATGGAGGCAGCGTCATTATCTCCACGCGCCGCGGGTCGGACGAATGGCATGGCAGCGGGGCGTACTACTATCGCGGGAATGCGCTGAACGCGCGCAATACGCTGGATAATCCGGAGCCGAATCCGAAGCAGCCTTTTTCGCGGCAGAACTTGGTGGGCACGCTGGCCGGGCCGATCAAGCCGGGCAAGTTGTGGTTTTTCTCTTCCTATGAATACGTCCATGAAAATGCCAGCGTCGCGTATAGCGCCAATTCACTTTCCGAGTTCAATGCGCTGCAGCAACTGGCGACCGGCGGTTTTCTTCCAAATGTGGGTA
>CATPAM010000514.1 GCA_955651735.1 Candidatus Acidiferrales bacterium
ACACCAGCCGGCGCGGACATCCGCCACGGGAGGCTCCCAACTAACTTAGGGTGCTGATGGTCTGCGTCATGAATCCAGCCCGCGCACCGTGAGTGCGCTCGAGGTGCCGTATGACCTGGTCTGATTTTTATCTCTTCTGCTTTATCATGGGCTTCGCGCTTAGCGTGCTGTCGTTTTTCGCGGGCGCAGTCCACATCCATCTCCCCTTCAGGATGCACTTGCCCTTTCACTTGGCGCACCACGGCGGAGGTGTGCGCGGTGCGATTCGAGGCGGCGGACATGCTTCGTGGTTTAACGCTTCCACCGCCATGGCGTTCCTGGCGTGGTTTGGCGGAAGCGGTTATCTGCTGACGCGGCACGCGCGTCTGGTCGCTCTGGCTTCGCTGGCGATTTCCACGGTCGCCGGACTAATTGCCGGCGGGGTCGTTTTCAAGTTCATGGTGAAGCTGATGCATTCGGATCCGCCGTTGAAAAGCGAGGATTACCGGATCGAGGGATCCGTCGGTACGATCAGCATGCCGATTCGCGAGAACGGCACCGGCGAAATCATTTTTTCTCTCGGAGGCGCGCGCCGCTGTGCGGGGGCGCGCTGCGAAGATGGCAAGCCGCTGGAAAAAGGAGCCGAAGTGGTGATCGAGCGGTATGAAAAGGGCATCGCTTTTGTCAAAAGGTGGGAAGAATTCACCAAGTAAACGCTTTCGGACTGAGGTTCGACGCCAACAGTCCTTGCGGATAGAAAAAGGGAGGTTGCTATGTTTGGGTTGCCAATGGAAGTGGTTGTCGGTACGGCGCTCCTGGTTCTTGTGCTGCTGATGGTGATGATTGTGGTCGCCAGAATGTATCGCAAGGCCGGACCCCACGAAGCGTTAATTGTGTACGGAATGGGCGGCACGCATGTTTACACCGGAAGAGGCGCCATCATTTTTCCGATGGTGCAGACGTGCAAAGACCTGTCCCTGGAGTTGATGTCGTTTGACGTCGCTCCGCAGCAGAACCTTTATACCCACCAGGGCGTGGCCGTCACCGTGGAAGCGGTGGCGCAAATCAAGGTGAAATCGGATAAGGAATCGATTCTCACCGCCGCCGAGCAGTTCCTTACCAAGCGGCCAGAGCCGCGCGAAGCGCTGATCCGGCTGGTGATGGAAGGGCACCTGCGCGGAATCATGGGGCAGCTCACCGTGGAGCAGATCGTCAAGGAACCGGAGATGGTCGGCGACCGCATGCGCTCCACGTGTGCGGACGATATGAGCAAGATGGGACTCGAGGTGGTGAGTTTCACCATCAAGGAAGTTCGCGACAAAAACGAGTACATCACCAACATGGGCCGGCCGGACGTGGCGCGCATCAAGCGCGATGCGGAAGTAGCCACCGCCGAAGCCGATCGCGACATCGCCATCAAACGCGCGGAAATGTCGCGCGCCTCCGCGGTCGCCAAAGCGCAAGCGGATCAGGAGCGTGTAGCGGCGGAAACCGCTTCGCTGGCCAAGCAAGCCGAAGCGCAGCGCGACCTGGACATCAAGAAGGCCGCCTACGTGGAAGCCACCAAGAAAGCGCAGGCCCAGGCGGACAAAGCCTACGAAATCGAAACCAACATCCAGCAGCAGCAAGTGATCACCGAATCGGTCCGCGTGCAACAAGTGGAACGCGAAGCGCAAGTGAAGGTGCAAGATGCGGAAATCGCGCGACGCGAGCGCGAGCTGATCGCCACGGTGCTCAAGTCGGCGGACGTCGAGCGGCAGCGCATCCAGACGCTCGCGGAAGCCGAACGCCAGCGCCTGATCAGCGAAGCGGAAGGCCGCGCCTCTTCCATCCGCGCGCAGGGCGAAGCCGAGGCGGAGATCATCTTCAAGAAGGGTGAAGCGGAAGCCAAGGCCATGAACGTCAAGGCCGAAGCCTATCAGGAGTACAACCAGGCTGCGGTGTTCGACAAGCTGATCACCGGCTTGCCGGATGTGGTCCGTGCGCTCGCCGAGCCGCTCAGCAAAGTCGACAAAATCACCATCGTCTCCACCGGTAACGGCGATGCTGCTGGCGCCTACAAGCTCACCGGCGACATCACCAAAATCGCGGCGCAAGTTCCTGCGCTGTTTGAAGCGCTCTCCGGCATGCAGATGTCGGAGCTGCTCTCGAAGGTGCGCCTGATCGGCGACAACGCGCCGAAGCCAGTGCCGCCCCTGCGGAGTGAATCGTAAGGACCATTTTCCGTCTGGGCAGGTTCCGAACCACCGGCCCGGACGCTTCTCACGGGCCACGGCTGCCCTGGAGGGCGGCGCGTCATGACCATGAAAGAGAAAATGCTGGTGCTGTGGGTATTCCTGATGGTGATCGTCGCATTTGTCATTACTCACGTTGCCGGCCACCTGGCGTTTGTACTGGAGAACTGCTTCGCGTTGGTTCTGCCGGTACTGCGTTGGTAGCAACTGAAGGAGATCGTTGCAGTTTGGAAAGGAGAATCATCATGGGCCTGTTAGAACGTGTCAGCACTTTAATTCGTGCGAACCTGAACGACATGATCGACCGCGCCGAGGATCCCGACAAAATGATCAAGCAGGTGATCCTCGATATGGAGAACCAATACCTGCAGGTGAAAACGCAGGTGGCGGTTTCCATCGCGGACCAACACATGTTGGAGAAAAAGCTGAAGGAAAACGAAGACACCGGGAACGACTGGATGCGCAAGGCCGAGCGCGCCGTGGACAAGAGCGAAGATGACCTGGCCCGTGCTGCGTTGGACCGCTACCAGACTTCGCTGCGCCTGGCGCAAAGCTATCGCGAACAGGTGGACGATCAGAAAGCGCAGGTGGAAACGTTGAAAGGCGCCCTGCAGAAACTGGAGCAAAAATTGGACGAAGCGAAGTCGAAGCGCGACTTGTTGCTGGCGCGGCACCGCCGCAGCGTGGCGTTGGGCAAAGCGGCGCGCGCGCAAACCGCTATGGGGGACAACTCCAAGAGCGTAACGTTCGATCGGCTAAAGGATCGCGTGCATCACAACGAATCGGTAGCCGCCGCGGAAGTAGAACTCATCGCCGACGATGCCGGCCAGCGGCTGACGCGGATGGATCGAGACGTGGAGATCGATCGGCTTCTGGCGGATTTGAAAGATCGGCGCCGCTTGCCAGGATGAAGCGCGGTTGGTAGAGCGTTTCAATTAGCGCGGCCTGCCCCGAGAGAGGTTTCGCTCGGAGCTATTGCCGTGCGAGAATGGCGCGGTGAATCCGTGGTTCATCGGAGCGCCGGCGATCGCGGCTGCGGCGGCGGGAATTGCCGCCTATGGCGGCATGCAACCGCGCGCGCAGCTTTTTGGCCCCACGGTTTGCCGAACGAATTCGGCTCGCAAGCTGGCAATTACCTTTGACGACGGACCTAATCCGGCGATCACGCCAAAATTGTTGGATCTGCTCGATCGGTACAAAGCGCCGGCGACCTTTTTCCTGATCGGGCGCTATGTCCGCGAATGTCCGGAGCTGGTTAGTGAGATTTCCGCGCACGGCCATGTCAACGGCAATCACACGGAGTCGCACCCCAATCTTTTTTGGAAGAACCCGTCGGAGATACGCGTCGAGCTGCGCTTGACTCATTCGGCGATCAGGAACGTGCTCGGTGTGCCGCCGAAGTGGTTTCGGCCGCCGTTCGGCTTCCGCAATCCTTGGCTGGCGGCAGAAGCGCGCGAACTCAACATGCGCGTGGTGATGTGGACCTTGCTGCCCGGGGACTGGCGCCCGCCTTCAGCGGAATGGCTCATTCATCGTATGCAGCCGATTGCGTCTCGCGCCCAGCGCGCGTTAGCGCGCGCATCGGGCACGGGCGAGATCCTGTGCCTCCATGACGGGAGCCACCGCGAACAGAACGCGGATCGCACACGCACGCTGGCTGCGCTGGAGCATTGGCTGCCGCGCTGGCGCGACCTCGGGCTTGAATTTGTTACAATCGAGAACGCGGTGAGTGCGCACGCATCGTGAATATGGACGAGAGAGCCTTTTACACCGAGAAGGAAGAGACGCGGAAGGTCAAGCTGGTCTGCCCCAGCTGCCGCGGCGAGTTTGAAGCGCCTGTGCGCTGGAAAGTGTGCAGGAAGAGGAAAGAGCTTCCGCGCGGCGCGGGCGAAGAGGACCGGAAGAAATTTGCCAAGGCCACTTCGTACATGGTGCGTCTCGATGATTTAGTGGCTTGCTACAAGTGCCGCAAACGCTTTGAGCTGACCGGACAATCGACGGTGCTCATCTCTGACGCGTTGGGTGATCCGAGCGTCGACCCGGAAAATTTCGGGAATCGCTAAAACGCACGCTTCAAATCTCCGGATACATGTCGAAGAAGGCTTCGATCGACTGTCGAAAAGTCGACTCGATTTCCTCCTTGCTGCCCGCAATCAAGTGCATCGTGACGCGGGCCGTGCGCCCATTCTTCAGCACTACCGTAGCGTCCTTCACTTCGCCGAGGTCTTCCTCCGGCAGCAATCGCATCCCGTAGATGAGCGCCAGTTTCGCCATGCGGTCCTCCTGTCATGCCACAGCGTAGACTGCGCGAATCGGGTGGTCAAATGCGAGCGGCTGAATGATTTGCGCGTTGCTGCGTGCGGCGAGGGTATACTACGGGCATCCGTAGCCCGGCCGGCCGCATCGCATGACAGCATGGAGGATCGACGTGAGCCCCACGCGCCCGCATTTGGCTCTCCCACTTTTGGTGCTGGCTTCGTCTAGTTTGGCCTTCGCGCAGGAGCCTCAAGGGCCCCAAACATCGGCGCCGGCGCCGATCGCTCCGGCATCGCGGGTGGAAAGGCGCGTTGGCACGAACGACAAGGTTACCGTTCCCGCCGGCACGCGCGTTGCGGTTGTTCTCGAAAACGGCATCTCCACGCGCAGCGCCAAAGCTGGCGATTCGCTCTACTTCCGGACATCGTTTCCCATCACGCAGAATAATCGCGTCGTGATACCGGTCGGTTCCTATCTTCGCGGCGAGCTGCTCGAATCCAAACGGCCAGGGCGGATAAAAGGGCGCGGCGAGTTTCGCATGCGGCTGAACACTCTAATTTTTCCGAACGGTTACACCGTGGACTTGACCGCCGTGCCGCGCAGCGCGGACTCGGGCGGCAATGAAACCATGGATCCCGAGGGGAAAGTGACCGGGCCGGGCGGCAAGGGAAAAGACGTCGGCACGGTTGCGACGACGACAGTGACGGGCGCGGGCATCGGAGCAATCGCCGCCGGAGCTAAGGGCGCCGGGATTGGCGCCGGCATCGGAGGGCTTGCAGGCCTAGGTGCGGTGCTCCTCACGCGCGGGCCGGAGGCGCAATTGCCGCGCGGCTCGACGCTGGACATTGTGCTTGAGCACACCCTGGCCCTGGACGCCGATCAGATTCAATACCGAAGCGTGGGCGATTCATCGCCAATTACGCCTCCGCCCGCTCGGCCGGAATAGCTTTCACCTATAGCTTCTTACGCGGTGGTTTCCTTGCGGGCTTCCAGGAAGCGAAGAGGACTGAAGCGCTCCCAATCGACGGAAACGCGCTGCTCGATGACCCATTCGCGAATGAGCCGCGCGGTGATAGGCGCCAGCAGAATGCCGCTGCGGAAGTGGCCTGTAGCGATCAGCAGGCCGTCGATGTCCGCTGGTCCCAAAATCGGCAGGTGATCGGGCGAGTCAGGGCGGAGCCCGGCCCAAGTTTCCTCCACGCTAGCGTGGGCCAGATCAGGCGCAAGAGCTATGGCGCTGCCCAATAGCTTCTCCAACGCGCCCGCGGTCACTTTTTTGTCAAAGCCGGCATACTCGACCGTGGCGCCGGCCAAAATCCGGCCGTCATTTCGTGGCACAAGATAGATTTTGTCCGACCAGAGCACGCGCTCGATTTTTACTCGCTCGCAGCGCAAGCAGACCATTTGGCCTTTCGCGGGACGTACCGGCGCGTACGTGTTCACTCCCGCGATGCCTGACGAGAATGAGCCCGCAGCGATAATCGTCCACTTCGCGGAAACTTTTTCGTTCTCGAGCAGCAAACCCGCGCAGTGCTGCTTTTCCCGCCAAATTCCTTGCGCTTCGCGGTGCGCGAAGATCTGCACGCCACTTTTTCGCGCTGCATCCAGCACCGCCTGCGTCAACGCGCGATTGTCAACCGAAGCTTCGTCTGGCCGGAGTACCGCGGCTTCCACATCCGGGCTGAGCGCAGGCTCCAGTTCGCGCGCGTCCTGGGCGCTAAGGGCTTCGGCGGTCAATCCCCATCCATGATGCAGCGCGACGTGCGTGCTCAGCTCGCGCGCGGCATCTCGGGAAAACAACCCTTCCAGCGTTCCCTTGGCACGGAAGCCCACATCCTGGCCGGAAATTTCCTCGACGCGCGCAACCAACTCTGGGTAGAGCGCCATGCTGGCTTTGCCTAGCGGCACTAGCGGAATGGTCGCGGGACTTTCTGGAGCAGGCGACAGGATTCCCGCGCCGGCCCACGATGCTTCCCGCCCAGGCTCGCCTTGATCAAAAACGGCGACGCGCACGCCGGCGCGCGCAAGCTCCAGCGCGATGGCTCCGCCGATGAGCCCCGCTCCGGCGATGACGGCCTCAAAGTTTTTCGTCATTTTCCCTTGGCAGGCCTCGCAGCCCGCGCAGCAAATCGAATTGGCTCAGAGCGAGCTTGCCAGCTCCTGCGAAAGCACTTCGGCCTTCTTCGCTGCGTTTTTCGCGCGCGTCCAATCTCCGCTGTTGGCTGCCTCGCGGGCTTCGGCCATGAAGCTGCGGACTTTCGACGCCAGGTCTTGCTGCATGGCGTTCAGCGCCTTCCCGTCGGCGGCGCCGATGTTGCGCTCTGCGACGCCCAAGCTCTGGCTGGTTTGCTGCTGCGCAGCGCTGGCTTCCGCGGCGGTCAACTGCGGCGCGATCTGGGGCACGCCTGGTTTGTTGGCTGTATCATTTTGCGAAGAATTGCTCGCAGGCAGGCGAGGCCGCGCGGGAACGCGCGCGATGACTAGCGCCGATGGAGGCGGCTGAACATCGAGCGTTGCGCCCGCGAGAGGATCCTCACTTTCTTCGATCTCTGCCGACGCACCAGCCGGTGCCAAAGGATGCGCGTATGCAAGCGTACTCCACGGAAACGGAGTGGCTTTTACATGCCGCCCGGCGCATCCGCTCATCAACAAGATGCAGGCGCACGAGGCAGCAACGCCAAATCGCGCGCACCAGTGCTGCGAAAGTTGACAGAGCTGAGTAGTTCCCGTCATTCTCAGGCCGCGAGCGGCAGCTCGATGCGGAAAGTCGTTCCCCGGCCAACCTCCGTCGTAAAGTCTATCGAACCGTTGTGAAGCTGTACAATTCGGAACGTGCTGGCCAATCCGATGCCGCTGCCGCCGGGTCGCGTTGTAAAGAAAAGCTGAAAAATTTTCTGGCGATTCTCCACCGGAATGCCTTTGCCGGTATCGCCCACGGTAATCTCGGCCATTTCGCCGCGGCGGCTGAGCATCAAGCGCAGTTGCCCGCCGCCGGGCATGGCCTCGACGGCGTTGAGCACAAGATTTAGCACCGCTTGCTTCAATAGGGCGCGATCCACATAGACTTCCGGTACGTCAATTGGCAAGAGCTGCGCCACATGTATTTTCGCTTTCTGCAACTGCGGCTTGGCGATCTCAATCACTTCTTTCAGGACGTCGGCGAGCTGCGTGGCTTCCAGGCGCACGTCCATGGGGCGTGTAAAATCAAGGAAGCGCTTGACCACTGCGTCGAGACGGTCGATCTCCTTGTCCAGCACCTGCACGGCTTGCTGCGAGCCGCTGTCCGGCTCCGGCGGCAGCGATTCTTTGAGATTTTCCAGCCACAGGCGCATGGAGTTCAGTGGATTCTTCACTTCATGCGCAACGCCCGCGGTGATGCGCCCCAGCGCGGCGAGCCGCTCGCTGACCTGCAACTGCGTGTTGATGCTTTCGATGGAGTCGAGGTCGCGCAGCGTCACCAGCGCTCCCATGCGTTCGCCATCTTCCTGAATCGCCTGCACGCTCACGCCGACGCGCCTGGTTCCTGCGGCGGTTTCCAGGTCCGTCTCGGCCGCAATCTCGCTCAGTTCGTCGCCCTGCACGTGCAGGACTGCGTGCAGTGGATGCCCTAGCGGGAAAATTTCGTTCACGCGGCGTCCCAAAAAGTGCCCGGCGGGTGCCCCCAGGAATTTCTCCGCTGCAGGGCTGACCATCACGGCGCGTGCATCACGCGTGAACAGCAGGAGGCCGTCCTCCAGTCCGGCCATCACCGAATCCATGTTCTCGCGCAAGGTGCTGAAAATTTCGTGGACGCCGCGCAGTTGCTGCCCGACTTGCGTAATTTTCCGACGCACCTGCCCAAGCTCGTCAGTGCTACCGGTGAATCCCTTCGCGTCTCCCGTCGGGGCATCGTATTGCCCGGCGGAAATGCGATCCAATTGCGCGGAGATATCGCTGAGCGGCGCGAGCGTCGCCCGGCTGACCACCGCGGCGAGCACCGTCGAGATCACCAGCGCCAGCAAAACGATGGTGCCGAATTTCCGCACGTTGCCGGAAATTTCATTAAGCAGCAGTCCGGAAGACACCACCACGCGCACTTCGCCAAAGGGCTGATCGCCGTTGTTGAACGGAAAATCCAGCTCGTATACCTGCGGCGGCCCGGCCAGCACCCTGGCCTGGTGAAGATAGCCGCGCCGCGTTAGCTGCGAGATATTGGTTCGCCGCGCCAGGAATTTTCCGCGCAGCGATTCGTCCGTCGAAATAAGGACTTTTCCTTCATTGTTCGTAATCGAAACTTCATAGATGGTTTGCGTATCGAGCTTGGCGGCTTTCAGCTGGGCATTCAGCCCCTCGCTCATTCGGAACGCTTTCTCAACGTAGGCGTTGATGTCGGCCGGGTCGTTTGAATCGGGACGCAGTCCGCGCTCCGCGGCTTCCGCCAGGGCACGCTTGGCTTGCACGAATACCTGGTTCGCAATCTCCAGCGTGCGTTTGTCGGTTTGCTGCAGGACCAGCTCGAATAGGGTCGCGACAAAGACCGCGGACAGCACTGCCACCACGAGCAGCACCAAGCCCGTCATAATCAGCGTGAGTTTCGTGCGCAGCCGCAGCTGCATCGAGTGTCTCTACACCGTTTCGGCGCGTTCGCCGCCGTATTCCTTTAATTTGTTGTGCAGTGTCTTCAGGCTGATGCCCAGCAAATCCGCTGCGCGCGTCTTGTTGTTTCCCGTGGCATTCAACGTTTGCAGGATGAGTTCGCGTTCCATGGCATCCACCGTCGCGCCCACGGGGAATTTGATGCCCGACAAATCGCTCGGTCCCTTGCCTTGCGATTTCCCGAATTCATCGGGCAGGCAGCTCCGCGTGATCAGGTCCTTTTCGCACATGATCGTCGAACGTTCCAGCGCGTTGCGCAGCTCGCGGATGTTGCCCGGCCAGGTGTGGCTCATGAAAATGTCCATCACCTCCGCGCCGACGCCGCGGACGTGCTTGCCGTGCTTTTCGTTCACGTCGTGAAGGATATATTCCACCAGCAGGGGGATGTCGTCTTTGTGATCGCGCAAAGCTGGCAAATGAATGTGAAACACATTCAGACGAAAGAAAAGATCCTGGCGCATCTGCCCTTGTCCGACGGCGCTCTCCGGGTCCTTGTTTGTTGCGGCAAGCACGCGCACGTCGACGGGAGTTTCGCTCTTGCTGCCCAGCCGCCGCACCTTGCGGTCTTCCAGCACGCGCAGCAGCTTGGCTTGCGTTGGCGCGGGCATTTCTCCGATTTCGTCGAGCAACAGTGTTCCGCCGTCGGCCAGCTCGAAGCAGCCGATGCGGCGCTCCGCCGCGCCGGTGAAAGCGCCGCGCTCGTGCCCAAAAATTTCGCTCTCCATCAACGTTTCTGGAATCGCCGAGCAATTGATGGCCACGAACGGCCCGCCCGCGCGGGGCGAAAGCTTGTGAATCGTTCGCGCAACGATCTCCTTGCCGGACCCGGTCTCGCCGGTAATCAACACCGATGCTGAACTGGGTGCGGCCATCTCCACGATGCGCATCACGTCCTGCATCGACTTCGAGCCGCCCACCAAATCGCCGAGCCGCCCAGTTTCACGCAACTGCCGCTGCAACACCGCCAATTGCCGCGCATCGCGCGCTTTACTCAGCGCGCGGTCCAGCAGCGCTCGCAACACCGGCCCCTTCAGCGGCTTTTCGATGTACCAGAAGGCGCCTGCTTCTATGGCCGCCACGGCGCGCTCGTCGTTTCCTTTTCCGGTGATGATGATCGCCGGGACATCGTGCAGATCCGCGCCCAACTGCTTCAGCAGGTTCAGCCCGTTCATTCCCGGCAGCTCCACGTCGGCAATCAGCGTGTCCGGCTGGTAGCTGGCAAATTTTGCCAGCACGTCTTCGGCGCTGGGCACGCCCAGGACGTCATAGCCCCATTTTTGCAGCAGCTGCTCGTAGCCTTTTCGCGCGTTGTCTTCGTCTTCGACAATCAGAACACGGTCTTTTCGCTCTCCGGTCTCAACCGCGCGCACCGCCATTTTCGTATCGTCGCCCATGCGGCTCTGCCTCTCCCTGAGTACACTTGGCGTATTCGATTTCTGCATAGGCTGGATGCTTTGACTGTAACAAGCCGCTTAGCCGCTTGCCAAGCATATGAAAATCGAAACTGGTAGGGGCGCAGCCCGCCCGCGGCAGGCGGGCACGCTGCGCCCCAGCTTGGCAAAGTCTTGAATGAACTAATCCTTCAGCAAATACAAAGCTCGCTCTAACTCTAACTCCAGCTTGGCGCCCTTCGGCAGATCGATTTCGTGACCGCGTCCTGATTCCATCAGGTACGCCGCAATCGCGCCCGCTGCCGCTCCCTCTGCGACTTCCTTCTTATCTTTGTGCTTCACGCCTTTGACCGCGCCGATTGCTGCGCCTGCTGCCG
>CATPAM010000515.1 GCA_955651735.1 Candidatus Acidiferrales bacterium
CTACCTCTACAACAACAACCGCAACGGCACCTTCACCGACGTCGGCATGCTCACCGGCGTGGCCCTCAGTGGCGAAGGCATGCAGCTCGGCAATATGGGTGTCGACTGGGGCGACTACGACCACAGCGGCCGTCTCAGCTTTTTTGTCACCCACTTCGAGGACCAGCCCAATTCGCTTTATCGCAACATGGGCGCGAAAGGTTTTGACGACGTGAGCTGGACCTCCGGCGTCGGCCAGCCCAGTTATCCTTACGTCGGCTGGGGCACCGCCTTCTTCGATATGGACAACGACACCTGGCTCGACATCTTCGTCGCCAACGGCCACGTCTATCCCCAGATCGACACCATCGACGTCGGCGCGCGCTACAAAGAACCGATAGTCCTGCACCGCAACAATCGCGACGGCACCTTCGACGAAGTCTCCAGGGACGCCGGTCTGCAAGCCATGCCGCTCAAATCGCGCCGCGGCGCCGCCTTCGGCGACATCTTCAATACAGGAAATATCGACGTTGTCGTGCTCAACGTCGGAGAGCCGCCCTCCGTTCTCCTGAACACCAATCGCACCCCATACCACCGCGTGCTCTTCAAGGTGATCGGCACAAAAAGCAATCGCGCCGCCATCGGTGCGCGCGTGACCATCCGCGCCGGCGGCATCAAGCAGTTCAGTGAAGTCCGCGGCGGTGGCAGTTACCTCTCGCAGAACGATCTCCGTCTGCACTTCGGCCTGGGCACCGCCACAAAAATGGAGTCCGTCGAAATCCGCTGGCCCAACGGCGCGACCGAGTCTCTGCAAAATGTCCCCGCCGACGCCATCTACACGATCGTCGAAGGCTCCGGCATCCGCGACTCAAAGCCGCTGCCGCCGCCTGGTGCCGCCGCTACGCCCGCTGGCGCCCTCTAGGCGGCAGCACACGCCTGCCTTCTCTCTTGCGTAGAATAACGATTTTATACTATAGTTTGCCTACTAAGGCCGGGCCCATTCAGGCCAGAAACGGTCTTCCTGCCGTACAGTCGAGGAGTCCTTTATGAGTAAGCGGCTCGCACTTGCCTGCGTTCTAGCGCTTCCCTTCGTTTCGCTCTTCTCCGACGCCCAAGCCAACGACGACATTCCCAAAGCTGCCTGGAAGCGCCCCATCGGCGCGCCCCTCGAAAATGCCGGCACGAAAAAGCTCACGCTTGACGCTGGCCATATCGACAATGGCTTTTGGCAAGGCGCACCTGTCGGCGGCTTCGGTGCCGGCACTTTCTCGCGCACCTATCGCGGCGACTTCGCCCGCTGGCACATGAAAGCCGGCGTCCACAAATACCAGACCGTGTGGGCCAATCAGTTTGCTATGTTTCAAAAATCGGAAGGCGATTCGGATGGCGTCGCGAAAGTTCTTACCGCCGCTCATCCCCCTGATCATTCGCTGAGCTCCTGGGATTGGGACTATCCGGTCGGCGCCGGTGATTACTACGCTCTCTATCCCAAATCTTGGTTCGATTATCGCTGGGAGAAATTTCCCGCGCACGTGACCGTCGAGCAGTTTTCGCCCATCCTTCCCGACAATTACAAAGAAACCAGCTACCCGGTCGCCGTCTACCGCTGGCACGCCGAAAATCCCACCAAGCATCGCGTCACCGTTTCCGTTTTGCTCTCCTGGGAAAATATGCTCGGCTGGTTTCGCACCTTCGGCCGCGATTTGCAAGGTGGAATCAACGATGGCAATCACAATGTCTTCCACGCCGAGCCGTTTCCGAGACTGCTGACAAAGTCAAAAGAGACCGCCGGCTCCGCAGGCGCGATGAAAGGCATGATTTTCGACCGTAATCATGTTGGCCTGGTGCACGACGAGTGGGACGGCCAATTCGTGATCGCTGCTCTCGAATCTCCGGGTGTCGAAATCACTTACCAAACCACGTTCGCGCCTGATCGTGACGGCAAAGAGATCTGGGTGCCCTTCTCGAAGGACGGCAAACTCGCTAACAGCAACGATGCCTGGACCAGCAGCGGCGAACAACTCGCCGGTGCCATCGCCGTCCGCTTCACCCTTGAACCCGGCGAGACGCGCGTCATCCCCATGGTCATCGCCTGGGATCTGCCCATCGTGGAATTCGGTTCTGGGCGCAAATGGCATCGCCGCTACACCGACTTCTACGGTACAACGGGCACCACCGCATGGGCCATCGCCCGAGACGGTCTCGCCAATGCCTCCGCCTGGAGCGCAGCCATCGATGTCTGGCAAGCGCCTTACGTCAATGATGAGAGCAAGCCTCTCTGGTATCGCGGCATGCTCTTCAACGAGCTCTATCCTCTCGCCGACCTCGGCTCCTTTTGGGGCCGCCCCATAGGCTCCAATCCGCAGACGCCTGCCGTCTACTCCTTCATGGAGTGCTACGACTATCCTTATTACGAAACGCTTGACGTCCGTTTCTACGGCTCCATGCCGCTGCTGAAATTCTGGCCCAGCCTTGAAAAGAACGTCATGCGCGAATTCGCCGCCACTGTCCCGCAGGAAGCCGGCGAAAAAATGGAATGGATCTGGAAAACGGTTCATTCCGGCCAGCTCAGCTTCCGCATCCGCAAGGCCAAAGGCGCTGTTCCCCACGATCTCGGCGTGCCCGACGAAGATCCCTTCAAGCAAATCAATCAATTCAGTTGGCAGGACACCAATGGCTGGAAGGACTTGAATCCCAAATTCGTCCTGATGGTTTACCGCGACTTCGTCTTCACCGGCCGCAAAGACACGGAATTCTTGCGCGGCACTTGGCCCGCCGTGCAGGAATCACTCGAATATCTGCGCAAATACGATCACGACGGCGACGGTCTGCCCGAAAACGAAGGCTATCCCGATCAAACCTACGATGAGTGGGTGGTGCGTGGCGAAAGCGCCTATTCGGGCAGTCTCTTCCTCGGCGCTGTGCGCGCAGCCGAAGAAATCGCCAAGCATCTCGGCGATTCTGCCGCCATCACGAAATATCACGATCTTTTCGTCAAGGCGCAAGCCAGCTACATTCGCAAACTGTGGAACAAGGAATATTTCCGCTACGACACTTCCAGCGAGTACCGCGACAACATCCAAGCCGACCAACTCGCCGGCCAGTGGTATGCCAATATGACCGGTCTCGGCGACCTCGTTCCGCGCGAAATGCAGCGCAGCGCCCTGCACAAGATTTTCGATTACAACGTCATGAAGTTTGCCGGTGGCACGATGGGCGCTGTCAACGGCATCGCGCCAGACGGCTCTCTTGTAAGAACCAATGAGCAGGTCCAGGAAGTCTGGACCGGCACCACCTTCGGCCTGGCCGCGCTACTGCTTAGCGAAGGAATGAAGGACGAAGCCTACAAAACCGCTTGGGGCATCTACCATATCAGCTACGAAACCAAAGGCTACTGGTTCCGCACCCCCGAAGCCTGGGACATCACAGGTAACTACCGCGCTTCCATGTACATGCGCCCCGCCGCCATCTGGGCCATGGAAATGACCGAACCCCCGAAATAGACTCGCCGAGGCTCGCGGCCCACGTCGATACATCACAAAAAAGAGATGTCGGCGCCGCTTTTCCCTAGACTCATCTGTCGTCGTTTTGCGGATAATACCACTTGGGGAAATACGCGCCCACGGCCCCAAACCGGCTAAATCCTTTTAAAATAAACTCTTACAAGGAAGCTCCACTTTGCGCGTGCCTGCGTCCTTTCGGAGTCTGTACCCGGATTCGTCTGTATCTACGGACTAACTCCTTTAGAATACGCAGTTACAAAAAGAGGCGGAGGGGGTGCCTAACGCGGCAAACGCAAGCGCGCCTCGCACCCGCGGCTTCCTCGGCGATTCTCCAGCGTCAGCGTCCCACCGTGCGCCTCCGCGATCTGCCGACTTAGCGCCAACCCGATGCCCGTGCCTCCGGGCTTGGTGGTGAAGAATGGAACGAACACGTTGGCCGTGTTCTGGATCCCGGGCCCGTCATCCAACACCCACACATCCAGTTGCGAATCCTGGCTCGACCATCCCACGCTCGCCTGCGTGCCGCATTCCAGCACCGCGTCAGCAGCGTTGTGAAGCAAATTGATTAGGAGTTGCTCCAACTGGTCGGCATCGCCGGAGATCATCACCTCGGGACCTTCTTGGATTTTCACCTTCACGCGCGTCTCCAGCATCGTCACGCGCGAGATCCAATCCTTTACGCTGACCGGCGCGAGCTTCGGCGCGGGCAGCCGCGCCAGCCGCGAATATGCGGCCATAAAGCGAGCAAGCGCCTCCGTCCTCGAACGAATAATGCCGAAGCCCTGCTGAATATCGTCCATAAGCGCGCGATTCACTTCTGGCCGTAAATCACCTTCATTGCGCAGCGCATTCAATCCACTCTCCAGGCTCTGCGCCACGGATTGAATCGGCGCGAGAGAATTATTCAGCTCGTGGCCCATGACGCGAATCAGCCGCTGCCACGCCTGGCGCTCTTCGTCGCGCAGCGCGCGGCTCAAATCGCTGAGCACCACCAGGTGATGCGGCAAGCCCGCCTGGCGGAAAGATCCGCGCCGCATTCCCCAGCGCCCGGAACCGCCGGGAAACGTAAGCTCCATCGTGCGCACGAAGTCGCCTTCGAGAGAGGCGCCGAGTCCGAGTTCTGCGGCGGTAAACCCCAGCAAACGCTCGACGGGACGCGCGAGCAATCGCTCGCCTGCACGATTCACGAGACGAAGTTTGTTTTCGTTGTCGAAAGTAAAAATCGCCACATCGATTTCTTCCATGACGGTGCGCAGGAGCGCGCCGGCTTCGAGGGCGCCGAGACGCTGCTCGCGCAGCGTCTGGCTGAGGGAATTTACTTCGATCATCACTTCGCCCATGGCGTCGTCGCGGCGAGCGCCGCGAGCGCGCACGGAGAAATCCTCTTCGCGCATGGCAGCGAGGAGATTGGAAAGAGTTTGCAGAGAAAAGGCGACACGATGGCGCACGGAAATCGCAAAGCCGAGCCACAGGCCGACGATGAGGAGGCCCAAAGTCCAGATGGTGCGGGAGGAGTAATCGCCGGTCCAGAGCAAAAGCAGAGCAATGAGCGAGCCGGGCAGTCCGGCTGCCACGGCCAGGAGCAGAATGCGATGTTCGTAGCTGAGCGGCTTCATTCCAAGCCGTGTTTTTGCAAACGGCGGTACATCGCGCTGCGGCTGAGGCCCAAAGCCTTTGCCGCCTGGCTGACGTTACCGTCGTGGCGCGCCAGCATGCGCTGAATCAAGTGATGCTCGACTTCGTCGAGGCTCATTTCCTCGAGGCGCGCCCCGCTGCCAGGCGCCGCGGCGCGCAAGCCGAGATCACCGGCGCGCACCAGGGGTCCCGTGGCCAGGAGTACGCCGCGCTCGATCGCGTGATCCAGTTCGCGAACGTTGCCCGGCCACGGATGCTCGTGAAGGACCTGCGCGGCTACGGGATCGAATCCGCTGATGGTTTTGCGGTAGCGCTGCGCATAGCCGCGCAGGAAATGGTGTGCGAGCAGATCGATATCCTCTTTGCGCTCGCGCAACGGCGGCAAATGAATTTCGATGGTGTTCAGTCGAAAAAGCAGGTCCTGCCGAAAGCGCCCGGCAGCGGCTTCCACGGTTACATCCACGTTAGTCGCGGCAATCACGCGCACATCCACGCGCCGCGTGCTGGAAGAGCCCACGCGCTCGAGCTCGCCGGTTTCCAGAACGCGCAGCAGCTTGGCTTGCAGCTTCAGCGGCACGTTCGCAATTTCATCGAGAAACAACGTTCCATTATCCGCCAGCTCGAAGCGGCCGACGCGATCCACGCGCGCGTCGGTGAACGCCCCTTTCACATGGCCGAACAATTCGCTCTCGAAGACACCTTCAGATAAACCGCCGGCGTTTACCGTCACCATCGGAGTGTTCGTGCGCGGAGACAATGCGTGCAGCGTTTGCGCAACAACCTCCTTCCCTGTGCCGTGCTCTCCGGTGATCAGCACGTTCGCATCGGAGGGCCCGATGCGCCCGATGATGTCCAGCACCGGCTGCATGGCCGCCGATTCGGCAATCATGGTCGGACGCGTTTCCGCCCGCAGCAAACGGTTTTCCGCTTCCAGGCGCGAAGCCTGCCGAAGCGCCAGCCGCAAATCGATTTGCGTGCGCAACACGGTAATCAAGCGCGTGTTTTCCCACGGCTTGGGAATGAAATCGCGCGCCCCGCGCCGCATCGCTTCCACCGCAACTTCCACGCTGCTCCAGGCCGTCATCACAATCACGGGCAGCGTGCTATCCATCATCTGAATCCGCGGCAGCAGGTCCAACCCTTCCTGGCCCGAGGTTGTGTCGCGCGCATAATTCAAGTCCATCAGCACAGCGTCAAACTCGCGCGCCTCGAGAGCAGCCAAAGCTTCGCTGGGCGAAGCCGCGCCGTGGATTTCGTAACCTTCACGCCGCAGCAGCAGCCGCAGCGCGTCGCGTATATCCGATTGGTCGTCCGCGACCAGCACGCGATGAGGATGTGAGTTCGTTGGTTTCATTCCGCTCGCAGTCTAAGCTCTATTCTATAGTCCTTCACACGCCCCGCAAGCGCGGCGGCGGCCCGTCAGCGGTCCGAGGAGCAATCATTCGTAGCGCAGCGCGATCATGGGATCAACCCGCGTGGCGCGGCGCGCGGGAATGTAGCAGGCCAGCAATCCCACGAGCAAGAGCAACGCGGAGAGCGCGGCAAATGTCGGGGGATCAGTGGCGCGGACATCGAAGAGCATGCTTCGCAGCGCGCGCGTCACGGCGAGGGCGCCGAGGAGGCCGGCGCCAATCCCCACGAGAGTCAAACGCAGCCCACCGGCGAGCACCAAGGCGAGAACATCCCCGCGGTGCGCGCCAAGCGCCATGCGAATGCCCATTTCTTGCGTGCGCTGGGTGACCCAATAGCTGATCACACCGTAGATTCCAATCACCGCGAGGGTCAGCGCCAGCATCGCGAACATTCCCAGCAGGATGGCGTAAGAGCGAGCTTCGGCGGCATTTTCTTGCATCCTGTCGGCAAGAGTAGCGATGTTATACACGGGAACTTCTGCATCGAAGCGCTGCACCGCATCGCGCAGCGTGCCGACCATGGCCGCCGGGTCGCCATGCGTGCGCACGACAAGGTTCATATTCATGATCACTTGGCTTTGCAGCAGCGGTCCATACACGACCGGCGTCGCGTCCGCAACTTGCCGCAGCGAATCGAATTTCGAGTTGCCGGCAACACCGATCACTTCCATCCACGGGCTGGTCGAGTCCGCGGGACCATATTTCATGCGCTTGCCCAGCGCATTTCGCCCGGGCCAGTAGCGGCGGGCGAAGGCTTCGTTGACGACGATGCGATGTGGGGCCCTCAGGTCGTCGCGCATGGTGAATTCCCGGCCGGACTTCAGAGGAATTTCCATGGTACTGAAAAAATTAGGGCCGATCTCCTGGTAAAAGATTTGGTCGGATTCCGCGGGTGAGAGCGCCGCATGCCCCTCGATGGTGTAGCCTCGCGAGAAACCGCTCCAGAGGAAGGGATCAATGAAGGTCACCGCGGCGGATTGCACGCCGGGAACGGAGGCGATGGACTCCGCGAGATTCGGACCGAAGCGATTCCGGCCGTCACCTTGAAATGGGCGATCAGGGACATAGAAGCGCATCGTCACCAGGTGATCGGAACGAAAACCGGGGTCAGCCGTGAGCATGCGCACCACGCTTTGCAGCAGCAAGCCAGCGCCAATCAGCAAAATGAGAGAGAGCGCTACTTCGGCAGAGACCAGCAGGCTGCCCAGCTTGCGTCCGCGCGCGCCCATGCTCCCTTTGGCGCCTTCTTTAAGTGATTCCGCAAGCGCGATTCGCGACGTACCAAGCGCGGGCAGGATGCCCACGAGAACTCCGGCACCGGCGGCAAGGACCCACGCAAACAGCAACACACTGCGATCGAGATGAATTCCAGCAAAGGAAGGCAGCGTAAGCGGGAGCAAGTGAATGAGGGCATTGAGTCCCCAGGCGGCCAGAGCTAGGCCGACAGCCGTGCCGGCGCCCGCAAGCAAAAGACTTTCCGTCAGAAGTTGGCGAAGCAGGCGCGTGTTGGTCGCGCCGAGCGACAAACGCACGGCGAGCTCGCGATTGCGAGAGATGGTGCGGGTCAGAATCAGGTTCACAACGTTCGCGCAGGCAATCATCAGCACAAGCCCAACCGCGCCGAGCAGCACCAGCAGCGGCTTGCGTAAACCGCCAACGAAATGCTCGCGCGCAGGGAAGAGAACGACAGCGCGATCTTTGTTGTCCTTGGGGTAAGCCTGGCGCAGGTTCGCGGCAATGGTGTTCATGTCCGCGAGGGCTGCTTCGCGAGAGACGCCGGGTTTCAACGAGCCCAGGGTTTTCAACGAATGAATGTCGCGGCTATGCAGAAAATCGAATTGCGCGACCTGCGGCCACAGTACATCGCGCATCATCAGCGGAATCCAGAGTTCGGAGTCGTCGGCGAAGCCCCGAAATCCCCGTGGCGCGACGCCCACGATGGTGAAATTCGCCCCATTGACGCGGATGATTTTGCCGACGATTTTCGGATCGGAGCCGTGCACTCGCTGCCAGAACCCATAGCCGATTACGGCGACGGCGTGAGCGCCGGGAACCTGATTCTCTTCGAGAAGAAACGTGCGCCCGAGTGCCGCCCGCACACCGAGCACCGGAAAGTAGCCCTCAGTTACGATCTCACCCAGAACCCGCTCGGTTTTGTC
>CATPAM010000516.1 GCA_955651735.1 Candidatus Acidiferrales bacterium
CCTCTTCATAAATACGATGACGTATTAAGTGGCTTTGGACTACCAAATTCTGGTAGGCTCGGCATTCAGGAGATTGCTTCTTATGCCGAGGAAAAGCCCATTCTCGATAGTTCTCTCCAAGGAAGAACGCACCATGCTGGAGACTCAGGTGCGCCAATACACGTCACCGTATTGTGATGTGATCCGAGCCAAGATCGTGCTGCTTGCGGCCGAAGGGCTCTCCAACGACGTCATCGCTGCTCGCCTGGACACGCCGCGCCAGATCGTCAGCAAGTGGCGTAAGCGATTTGCCCTCGCGCGGTTTCCCGGCCTCGAGGCGCAACCTCGGGGCGGCCGACCCGCCCACTTTTCCCCCCAGCGTCGTCGTCCAAGTTAAAGCTCTCGCCTGTGAACTCCCACATCGCTTGCAGCTGCCGCTGTCGCGACTTTCTCTTTCCGAGATTCGGCGCGAAGTGATCACCCAGGGGTTGGTAGCTGAGATTAGCGGGGCAACCTTGTGGCGCTGGCTCAGCGCCGATGCGCTCCGCCCTTGGCGACATCGCAGTTGGATCTTCCCACGCGACCCTGATTTCGCGGCCAAGGCCGGGCGCATCCTCGACCTGTATGATCGCGTTTGGCAGGGACGCCCTCTAAATCCGCGTGAGTTCGTCATCTCGGCGGACGAAAAAAGCAGTATTCAAGCCCGTCGCCGCAAGCAACCTACGCTGGCTCCCGCGCCCGGTCGTTCCACCAGAGTCGAACACGAATATTTCCGTGAAGGTGCTTGGACCTATCTGGCCGCGTGGGACGTACATCGGGCCAAGGTGTTCGGCCGCTGCGAAAAGAAAACCGGCATTGCGCCGGTCGATCGCCTGATTGAGGAAGTCATGAGCCGAGAGCCCTACAAGTCGGCACGGCGCGTTTTCTGGATCATGGACAACTGCTCCGCCCATCGCGGCCAAAGGGCGGTCGACCGCCTCCGCTCTCAATGGCCCAACGTGCTCCTCGTACACACCCCCGTCCATGCCAGTTGCCTCAATCAGATTGAAATTTACTTCTCCATTGTTCAGAGGAAGGTACTCACACCCAATGACTTCAAATCTCTCAACGAACTCGAACACCGGCTGCTAGCCTTTCAGCGGCGGTACGAGGAAACCGCTTCTCCCTTTCAATGGACCTTCACTCGCAAAGATCTGGCCACTCTCCTGGCGAAAATCGAAAACAAGCGGTTCGCTCCCGCGGCCTGACGCCCTTCCAATACGTCACCGTAATTCCGAACGAGAGCACTAAGTCAAAGCGGTCTCACGCAACCGTTGGTAAATTTTCAGTAGCTCGGGTTCCAAAGGGGGGGCCCTTCTGCAGTGGCGACATTCGGAATCGCCTACAGGAGCACACGACAGCCGCGGCCGCTTAGTTCCTTCAGCCATGGGGGAACGCGGCGAAGATCATTCCAGCGCAGATCGAGCTTGTGGAGCTTGCTCAGGGTTCGCAGAACCTCGGGAATTCGCGTGAATCGGTTTCCACGCAGATCGAGGTGGCGCAACTTGCGAAGCTTTTCAAACGAATTGGGCAGCGAGGCCAGGCGATTGTTGCGCAGAGCCAGTTCATCAAGCGCGGTGAGATTTGTGAGGGAGGCGGGCAGCGTTTCCAGGCCGATATTTTCCAGCCGCAGCTCTTCCAGTTTGATGAGCGCGCCCACGGAAGCAGGAAGTTCGCGGAGCGGATTTTCGCTGAGATTGAGGTAACGCAAATGGAGGAAGTTCTCGAAAATCGAAGCGCTCAGAACCCGCAGGTGGTTGTCGTGCAGGTAGAGCAAATCGGCGATGCGGGTGAGCCTGGCGAAGGACTGTGGCAGATCGGCAATCAGGTTGTGCCCCGCGTCGAGCATTCTCAGATGCTGCAACGTTCCAATTTCCTCCGGCAGAGCGCGCAGTTGATTATTCGCCACGATGAGCACGCGCAACTTGCTGAGCTGCGCGATGTTCGCCGGGAGACTGGTCAGCTCATTGCGGAACAAATTGAGCACTCGCAACGAATTGTTTCGCCAGATTTTGGATGGAACGGAAGTTAACTGCCGATCGCTAAAGTCGAGGGCGTCGCGTTCCCGGGATGTCTTTCGTTGCGCCGTGGGTAAGCCTGAACGTTATTTTGTAATTTTGGCGATGAGGACGGAGTAAGGCTCCATGGATAACGCATCGGACATGCCGGTGAGAGGTTTGTGGAAGCTGGTCAGCAAAACGCTGAGCTTCGGCGATGCAAATCCTAGGGACGACAGATCGAAGCGGATCTTTTGGTCCGCTGCGGACATATTCAAGACGACGAGGATGGCTTCGTCTTTGTAGCGACGCAGGTAAGCAAGCGCATGGGGATCATCTTCGTTGATCGAAATGTAGCTGCCGTCGAGCAATGCGGGCTCTTTGTGGCGCAGCGCAAGCAGTTGCCGGTAAAAGCTGAGAACGGAATTTTCATCTTTCATCTCGGCGACGACGTTGTGCGTCTTGTAGCTGGGTGGCACGGGCAGCCACGGCTTGGCTTTGCTGAAGCCGGCGTTGGCGCTTTCGCTCCATTGCATGGGAGTGCGTTCGCCGTCGCGGCCGATTTCCTTGGGCCAGCCCGCGCGACCTTCGGGATCTTTCACGTCTTCCTTGCGCTTGGGATCGTTGTTCTCCATGCCGATTTCTTCGCCGTAGTACAGGATCGGCGTGCCGCGCAGCGTGAGATACATTCCGGCCATGAGTTTGGCGATGTCGTCGTTGTGTGCGCCGTCGGCGTAACGCGTATAGGAGCGAACGATGTCGTGATTGGTGATGACAAAGACCGGCCAGCCGCCCGCGCTTTCAACGGCATTGATGTGCGAACGGTATTGCGGAGCGGAGAGCTCCTTGAACCCGGTCATCATCAGGTCCATGGGCATTTGCAATTCGTTGTTGTGCTCGCCGTAGTAGTCCTTCAGCTCTGAGACGTCCTTGGTCCACGTTTCACCGATCAGGACGGCGCCGTATTCGTCGGCGACTTTGCGAAGGCCCCGGAGAGCTTCGTGCACTTCGGGTAGTTTTTTGTTGTAGATCTCGTTGGTGTTGGGCATGCCAAATTTGTCGGTGCCTGGTAGGACGGGATTGTCTTTGAGGTCGGGATCTTCGTATAAAGTGTCGACGGCGTCGAGACGGAAACCGGCGACGCCGCGTTTGTACCAGAAGCGCGTCTGGTCGAACATCGCGTCCTTCACGGTGGGATTTCGCCAATTCAGATCGGGCTGCTGAATATAGAAGTAGTGATAGTAATACTGCTTTGTTCCAGAATCGAACTGCCATGCAGGACCACCAAAGGTGGAAGTCCAATTATTGGGTGGCTGGCTCGGAGCTTTGCCGTCGCGCCAGATGTACCAATCGCGATGCGCGGAAGTACGCGACGATTTCGAGTCGAGGAACCATTTGTGCTGGTCGGAGGTGTGGTTGACGACAAAATCGAGAATGATTTTAATGTTGCGCTTTTTTCCTTCGGCCACGAGGCGATCGAAATCGGCGAGCGTGCCGTACATGGGGTCAATGTTTTCGTAGTCGGAAACGTCGTAGCCGAAGTCGACTTGCGGCGAAGGAAAGCACGGGGCAATCCAAATGGCGTCAATGCCGAGATCTTTCAGGTAATCGAGTTTGGAGGTGATGCCCTTGAGGTCGCCGATGCCGTCGTTATTGCTGTCCGCGAAGCTGCGCGGATAGAGCTCGTAGAAGACGGCGTGCCGCCACCATTCATGGCCTTCCGGGTCGATTTTTTGTTGAGCGACTGTGCGCGGGGCCCAGATGCAGAGTGCGAGAGCCAGTAAACTTGCTGCGGCTATGTTCCTAAACACGTTTAGTCCCTCCCTGAACATGCATGCCTCGGTAGCAAGCGCGTCGCATGCTATGTCCTACATCATTGCGATCAATGACTATCGGCGCTTGCCTTTGCCTTGTACGTCTGAAAAATGAATGACAATCTTCGCTCGCGCGTAACTTTCCGAAGTGCTGCCGGGGACTTGCAGCGCGAGGATCGAACCTCCAGGACTTTTCTTTAGTTCAGCACCTTCAACGCGCTGGATCTGTGCGGCATTCCACACCTTCAATTCGTATTGAGCGCCGGCGGATCCGGAAACATCCAGTGTAAGTTGGTCGTGCGAGGCCGACCACGTCTCCGAGAGTATGCGAACGCCGCTGCTCACGCTCCCGAGAGGAGGCAACGCTTGCGTTGCCGTGACCGCGAAATCGTTCGAGACGAAGATGCGGAGCAGCGTTCGCCCTTCGGAGACAGGGAATCGCACGACCACGTGTTGATCTTCATCGTTCGCTTCCACTTGAAAGGCGAGCGCTTTGCCGTTTACCTCGACCCTTTGCACCGTCGCACGCAGGCTGATGGACGGCCGGAATTCGATGAGGGACTCGCCGTTGCC
>CATPAM010000517.1 GCA_955651735.1 Candidatus Acidiferrales bacterium
GATCCATCGACGCATAGCCGCTGCACGCTAGGCGGGATGATCGGAAACAATTCTTGTGGAGCGCACTCGCTTCTCGGCGGAAAAACCGTCGACAACGTCGAAGAACTTCGCGTTTTGCTCTACGACGGCTCGCAGATGATCGTGGGCGCGACGAGTGAAAGCGAGCTTGAAGGAATTATCGCGCAGGGCGGAAGGCGCGGAGAGATTTACGACGCGCTCCGCAAGATTCGAGACCAGTACGCAGTCTTGATCCGAACCCGCTTCCCGAAAATCCCCAGGCGCGTTTCCGGATATAACCTCGACGACTTGCTGCCCGAGAACGGATTCCACGTGGCACGCGCGCTCGTGGGCACGGAAGGCACCTGCGCAATCGTGCTGGAAGCAAAAGTGAAGCTGATTCACAGCCCGCAGCAGCGCGTTCTTGTCGGATTAGGATACGAAGACGCGTTTCACGCCGCGGACCACGTTCCGGAAATTCTTGAATTCGGACCGATTGGCCTCGAGGGCTTTGAAAGAACCATCATCGATGGGCTCCGCAGGAAGGGCGCGCCGAATCTCGAGCTGCTGCCTCCAGGTGGCGGATTCTTGCTTGTGGAATTCGGCGCGGATGACGCGCAGGAAGCAAACAACATAGCGCTGCGACTGATGGAGCGCCTGAAAAACCTGAGCCCGCCGCCCAGTATGCGCTTGTATTCGGCCGCGGAAGCCAAAGCTGTGTGGCAGATCCGCGAGGCCGGGCCGCGTGCGGCAGCGTTTGCTCCTGGCGCGCCGGCGGAATGGGAAGGCTGGGACGATTCGGCGGTGGCACCGGAGAAATTAGGCGGCTACTTGCGCGATATTCGCAGGCTGATGAACGAATACCAATATCTGGGAGCCTTCTACGGACATTTCGGCCACGGATGCGTGCACATGCGCATTACGTTTGATCTCGAAAGCGAAACGGGCATTCGCCACTACGGCGAGTTCATCGAGCGCGCGGCCGACTTGGTGGTTGCGTATGGAGGCTCGCTTTCTGGCGAGCATGGAGATGGGCAATCGCGAGCGGCGCTGCTTCCGAAAATGTTTGGACCGGAACTGGTGGAGGCATTCGGAAAATTCAAGCGCGCCTGGGACCCGGAAAACAAGCTTAATCCGCACAAAGTGGTGGATGCATACCTGCCAACAGAAAACTTGCGGCTCGGTGCTGACTATCGCCCATTGAAACCAGAGACGCACTTCCAGTTTCCCGACGATGACGGCTCGCTGGCGAAAGCCACGCTGCGTTGCATAGGGCTCGGCGCGTGCCGGAAAAATGACGGCGGCACAATGTGCCCGAGTTACATGGCCACGCAGGAAGAGGAGCACAGCACGCGAGGGCGCGCGCACATGCTCTTTGAGCTGCTACAAGGAGAGGTGCTGCAAGACGGCTGGAACGACGAGCACGTCAAGAATTCCCTCGATTTGTGCCTCTCGTGCAAGGCCTGTAAATCGGAATGTCCCGCGAACGTCGACGTTGCGACCTACAAGGCGGAATTTCTCTCGCACTACTACGAAACCAAGCAGCGGCCATTGCGGGCATATGCCTTTGGGATGATCGATCGATGGGCGCGGTGGGCGTCGCTGGCTCCGGCGGTCGCAAACTTTGTCGGTCACGCCGCAGGATTTCGGCATTTGCTCGGATTGATTTTGGGGCTCGCGCCGCAGCGTCAATTGCCCAGATTTGCCCGCCTCGCTTTTAGGCGATGGGCACAGCGGGCGCGGCCTGCGCTGTTTGAGAAAGCGTCCGGCTCGAAAAAACAGGAAGTACTGCTGTGGATCGACACATTCAACAATTATTTTCATCCAGAGACAGGCCGCGCCACTCTCGAAGTTCTGGAGCACGCCGGCTTCACCGTGAAATGCCCGCAAGATGTCTTGTGCTGCGGACGGCCTTTGTATGACTTCGGGATGCTTACTGAGGCTAAGCGATATTTGAAAACAGTCATGGATGCCCTGGGCGCGGAAATTGACGCCGGGTTGCCGATTGTTGTGCTCGAGCCGAGCTGTGCTTCCGTGTTTCGAGATGAGCTGCGCAACCTGTTTCCGCGTGACGCGCGCGCCAGCCGATTGCGGCAGCAAGTATTCCTGCTCAGCGAATTTCTAGTGAAGCGCGCGCCCAGGTACGAACCTCCGAAGCTGTGCGCAAAGATTCTTTTGCACGGGCATTGTCACCACAAAGCACTAATGAAGATGAACGATGAGGAATCGCTGTTGCGCCGCATGGGAGTGGAACTGGAGTGTCCGGATGCGGGCTGTTGCGGAATGGCCGGGCCATTCGGATTTGAGCGCGACAAGTTCGCGATAGCGCAAGCGATCGGTGAACGTGTGTTGCTGCCAGCGGTCCGAAGCGCGACGCCCGAAACCATTGTCGTGGCAGATGGCTTCAGCTGCCGCGAGCAGATCGGGCAGAGCACGGGCCGGACCGCAAAGCACCTGGCAGATGTACTGCAATCCGCGTTGCAAAGCGAAAGACGGCATGGCTGAAGTGTTCCGGGCCATCCCGATCATTCCGGACACAAGCGCGCTCTAAAGCCCACATCGGGTAACTCATTGCCGGTCTTCTGCTTTGGAGACTCAGAAAAGACAGCGGGGCTCCATGGTGAGTTCGCGACTTTTGCTCTTTACGCCAGGATCAAGAACCGCCGAGAGGCACGGAGACGTGCTCGTGCACGACGATCCACCCTTTTGCGCGCTTCTCCAGAACCATGGTCCAGCGCGCATTGAGGTGCGAGCTCGCGCCCTCTTTGCTGACGAGCTCAATGGCCAGTGTGAATGTCGCCCAAGCGAGCGAACCGCGTCGGTGCACGGCGAGATCATCGTTGAGTTTGGTGCCGATACTGCGGTTGGGATCGAACAAATATTTTTGTGCGCCTGCGCTGTATTCCTTCCAGTTGTTGTATTTGAGCGGGACGATATCGAAATATGTGAGATCAGCGTCCGCTGCGTAATAACGGGCGACTTTGGAGATGTCCATCGTGCCCCACGCGGCAACGATTTTGGGAATGCGTGCTCGCAAAGCCGTTTCTTCGCGGTCGGCGGAAGTCGCGGTCGGCGCAAGAATTACAAGAGCGAGGCCAGCCAATAACGCGAGTGCAGCCACTTTGCGAGTGTTCATTTTCTTCTCCCCTGTCTGTTGCAAGAACGCCGCAGTCCAAATCATTTCTTAGTGCCGTATTTGGCGACGGCTGCGGCGAGGAGCCATTGTTTCAACACGCTGAGGAATTGCGGGCGGGTCTCGCGGAAGGTCACGCCAACGCCGAGATTGGCTTGCGATTAGACAATGGTTCCGGCCGATTCAAAGAATTTGCTCTCGCTATAAATCTTGAGCTTGATCTGGGTATCCTTTGGCAGGGGATTGGGCATGTCCAGGTAGCAGCCGTTGAGACTGAGCTCAGTCACGCGCGTGGAGATACTGGCCTGCGTGGATTGGTCCACCACCTCAGCAGTGGCGATAAAGGGATAACGCGGCGTTCGGCGACGCTCATCTCCCACTGGGCTTTTCTCCGGAAAGCAGTTGCCGCGATTGTATCGCTAGTGGCAGGAGAGACGGAAACAATTCTGGCGCGCGTGTGCGCACTTTCGCTCTTTGCCATTGGCCCCAAAGCGTTGTGTATTGGTGTTCGTCGAATTCCGACTACGATACCGCCAGCAGCCGAAGCAACCAGCCCGCGAGTGCTCCGCCTGCGAGCGGCCCGATCACCGGTATCGGAGCATAGCTCCAATCCGAGTTGCCTTTGCCGGCGATTGGCAACAGAGCGTGCGCCACGCGCGGGCCCAGGTCGCGCGCAGGATTAATCGCGTAGCCGGTGGTGCCGCCCAATGAAAGACCGATTCCCCAAACTAGGCTGCCTACCAGGTACGGTCCCAGCGCTCCCGGTCCGCCGGCCGCGACGGCCTTGGAAAAAATCGCTCCCACAACAAACACCAGCACCGCCGTCCCGATGATTTCGCTGATCAGGTTGGCCACAGCCTTCCGTATCGCGGGCGCCGTGCAAAAACACGCCAGCTTCGCGGCTGCGTCCGGCGTTTCTCTCCAGTGCGGCAGGTAATGCAGCCAAACCAGCGCGGCGCCGGCCATCGCGCCAAGAAGTTGCGCCGCAATGTACGGCAGGCACTTCTCGAACGATCCCGCACGCACCGCGAAGCCCAGCGTCACCGCCGGATTCAAGTGCGCGTCGCTGCTGCCGCAGGCCACCGCGGTGAACACGCCCGCCATCACCGCGAACGCCCATCCTGTCGTGATGACCAACCACCCGCTGCCTTCGCCCTTCGAGCGCTTCAGCAGCACGCCCGCAACTACTCCATCTCCCAGCAATATCAACATCATGGTGCCTAGGAATTCTCCCAGGAATGGCGATGTCATCCGTCGATTCCTCTCTTATCCATGATCACGAATCTATCCAATCAAACGAGCGCGCCACAGCTTTCTTCCATTGCCGGTACAAACGTTCGCGCCGCCACTCCTCCATTCTTGGCTCCCACTTGCGATCCATCGCCCAGTTTGCACGCAACTGCTCCAGCCCCGGAAAGAAATCCACAGCAAGTCCCGCTGCGTATGCGGCGCCCAGCGCCGTTGTTTCCTGAATCACCGGGCGCACCACTTCGCGGTTCAAAATGTCCGCCTGGAATTGCATTAGCAGTTCGTTTGTTACCATTCCGCCGTCCACGCGCAGCGAAGCTAGCGAAATATGCGCGTCCGTTTCCATGGCTTCGACCAGTTCCCGCGTTTGAAACGCCGTGGCCTCCAAAACCGCGCGCGCCAGGTGCCCCTTGTTGGCGTAACGGGTTAGTCCCGCGATCACTCCTCGGGCGCTCTCTTTCCAATACGGCGCATACAATCCGGAAAACGCCGGCACAAAATAGACGTCGCCGTTGTCTTCCACCGTTCGCGCCAGCGTCTCGACGTCCGAACTCTTGGCGATCATTCCGAGGTTGTCTCGCAGCCACTGCACCAGCGCGCCGGTAATGGCCACGCTGCCTTCCAGCGCGTAGCAAGCGGCGTGCTTGCCAAACTTGTACGCCACGGTAGTCAGCAGTCCGCAGCTCGACGGCACCATGCGTTCGCCCGTGTTCATCAGCAGGAAGCAACCCGTGCCATATGTGTTCTTGACCTCGCCAGGATGAAAGCATGCTTGCCCGACGAGCGCCGCTTGCTGATCTCCGAGGATTCCTGCGATCGGCACCCCCGATATCGCCGGCAATCTTGCCGTGCCATACACTTCGCTGCTGGAACGCACCTCCGGCAGTATCGCGCGAGGAATCTCGAATGCCGCGAGCAGCTCGTCATCCCAGTCGAGCGTTCGCAAATTCATCAGCTGCGTGCGGCTCGCATTGGTCACGTCGGTAACGTGCTTGCCGTTTCGCGGACCGCCTGTCAAATTCCATGCCAGGAAGGTGTCGATATTTCCGAACAGCAACTCGCCATCGGCGGCTTTTTCCCTGGCGCCTGAAGCATTCCCCAGAATCCAACGCAGCTTTAGCCCGCTGAAGTACGTGCTAAGCGGCAAGCCGGTCGTCGCGCGGAAGCGGTCTTGCCCCCCGTTCTTGGCAAAGCGCGCCACTTCGTCACCAACCCGCGTGTCTTGCCAAACGAGAGCATTCGTCACAGGGCGGCCTGTCTTGCGTTCCCAGACTACGGTCGTCTCGCGCTGGTTGGTAATCCCGATGGCCGCCAAGTCGGTGGGCTGCAAGCCGCGCTGCTGCAACGCCGCTTCGATGACCTCATGCGTGCACCGCAGAATTTCTTCCGCGTTGTGCTCCACCCAGCCCGGTGCGGGAAAAATCTGCTCATGCTCCTTCTGCGCCATGGCCACGACGCGCGCGTCCTTGTCAAATACCATGAAGCGCGTGCTAGTCGTGCCCTGGTCAATCGCCCCGATATAACCCTTCACCTAAGCAGTCCTCTCCACGTAGCTCGCTCCAAAAAGTCAGAATGCTGACACTCGCGCGGCATGACCGCCGGCCGCCATGCTGCGGAATACAAAAGACTTAACTGTACAATCGCGGTCCTTCGACGCCTCGGCGCACCGATGCTATGCGATTTTTTCCGTTTGCGCATCTAATTAAGCGAGAGAAAAGGAGATTCCATGAAGTTCAACCTTCGACCCAGACCGCCGTTGCTGTTCGCCGCTTTTGCTTTAGCGTTTGCCTCGTTCGCCTCCGCGCCGGCACGCGCCGCGGACGCCGTCACCCTCACAGTGACCGCAGTCGCCAAGAAAGGCTCCCCGCCGCCCATCAAGAAGGAAGATGTGCAGGTTTTTGAGGGTAAAGAACGCGTGCAAGCCACGGACTGGCGCCAAGGCGAAAATCTGTACCTGGCCATTCTGATCGACGATTCGATCGATTACCAGGCCGCCAGCCAGTGGAGCGATCTCAAGGCCTTCATCGCCGCGCAGCCCCGAAACGCCTTCGTCGCGGTGGCCTACTCCCGCAATGGCGCCGCCATGGTGGCGCAGGATTTCACCCAGGATCACGCGCTCGCCGCAAAAGCTCTGCGCATTCCGCTCGGCAACTCGGGAGCTTTCTCCAGCCCGTATCTTGCCGTGCAGGACTGGCTCAAGCGTTGGCCCTCTTCCGCCGGCGACCATCGCTCCTCGATCATCCTCATTTCGTCAGGAATCGATTATTTCCGCGGCGGTTTTGATCCTATCGATCCCGACCTGGATTCCACCATCGAGCGTGCACAAAAAGAAAACGTAAACGTATGGACGGTCTACTATCCGGGCGCTGGCCATGTCAGCAGCGGCTACTTCCGCGTCTTCAACGCGCAAGCGAATCTCAGCAGACTCTCCGAAGAAACCGGCGCCGAATCCTATTACTTGTCTTTCGACCGGCCGGTCACGCTCAGACCGTATTTCGACGAAATACAGCAACACCTCAACAATCAATATCTCTTGACCTTCGCAACCGGCGGTGGCGGGAAAAAAGGCAAGTTCGAGCGCGTGCGTATCACCACTGAAATCCCCAAGGTGGAGTTTCTCACCCCGTCGGAAGTTTTCCTTCCGCCGTCACAGTAATTCGGTTGCGGGCCGAAAACATACTCGCACGCCGCGTGTCATCCTGAGGCTACCCGACGAGGGTGGCCTCCGGATCTCAACCGAGCCTCTCTATGGAATGAAAAAGGAAGCACCTGATCACGCGTGAACACCCTCTTCAATCATCCGCGCCTGCCAGCGAAACTGCCCGCGTCGAATCCCGAATCACCAGCTCCGGATTCATTTTTTGATTCACCACGTTCCACTCGCGCTTTTCCAACGCCGCGTTAATTCCTTCCATCACGATGTTTACGGCTAACCCGCCCATCGCTTCCATTGGTTGCCGCACGGTGGTCAGCGAAGGCGCCGCCAACGCCGACAACGCGACGTCGTCAAATCCCGTCACGGAACACTGCTCCGGCACTTTGACTCCCGCTTTCGTGAGCGCACGGATCGCTCCGAGCGCCGTCAGGTCATCGAAAGCCATCACCGCCGTGAATTTTTTCTTCTGCTCCAGCAATTCATCCGTGTAGCGGTGCCCGCTCTCAAAGCTGGAATTGGGATCAAGCGAATCCGGTAATTGCAAAACCAGCCCGGGATCGATCTCCAAGCCCGCACCATGCGCAAATTTTTGAATCCCGCGCCAACGCGGCGCGCTGTCGATCAACATCTTCGGCCCGCGGATGAACACGATTTTGCGGTGGCCGAGCTGGTACAGATGCTCCAGTGCAAGCCGCGCGCCCGTTTCGTTGTCCACCATCACCGAGCTGATGTTGTCTCCCGCTAATTCCCAGCCGATCGTAGCGGAAGGAATATTCCTCTTGCTGAGATCGTTAAGCACGTGGATATCGACAAAAAGCCAGTTGGCCACCACGATCAACCCTTCGACGTGCCGCTCCAGCAGCAATTCCAAATAGCGTTCGAATCGATTTCGTTGGTTGTGCGCGTCGGCAAAAATCGCCAAATAAGAGGCTTGATACAGCGCGTTCTCCACGCCCCGCATGATCAGCGTGCAAAACGGGTCGGTAATATCGAAGAACAACACGCCGATGCTGTGGCTTCGCTTGCTGCGCAGGAACCGCGCCATCGCGTTCGGCCGGTAACCAAGTTTCTTGGCCGTTTCTTCGATGCGCCTCTTGGTTGCCGGCGCGATATACCTGGCCAGCGGCGCGTTGTTCAATACAATCGAGACGGTCGCGGGCGAGAATCCGCTCTGCGTCGCCACGTCTTTCATCGTGACTGCTTGGCTTTTCTCGCTAGGCCGCTTCACCAGGAGGGCTCCTCGGTGGCCCACATCATCCCGCTACACTCACTCACTTTGCAACCGCTTCGCCGTGAAGTACACAAGCTAAGCGTGTCCTCCTGAGGTCCCGGCGCTTTCCAGTCGGGCCGAAGGATCTCAACTGCTCCGCTCGCAAAATCCTGCGTGCTAGCACCCCGTAGCTGCGCAGCCCTACTCTGCCGGCACTTCAAACGACAGCGGCTCCCGGAACCAGCGTGTCTTCCAAATACCAAATGTAATCCCCGCGATCATCCAGATGCTCCCGACGATCTGCGCTGGACGGCTAAGACTCAGCCACAAAGCCAGGCAAATAATGAAACCCAGCACCGGTGGGATGAAATTCCACGTCTTCTTCTGTTCCGCATGCAAGAAATAGCGCACAAAGGCGGCAGCATTCACACCCATAAACGCAATCAGCGCTCCAAAGTTCAAAAGCTCGATCCCTCGCCCGTAAGTAAGAAAGAACGAGCCGAACAGCGCAAGCGCGCCCACGAAGATCACATTGTTCCTCGGCACCTGGTGCTTAGGGTCAATCGCGCCGAAAAACGAACTGGGCAGCGCATTGCTTCTGCCCATGCCGTACAGCAGTCGCGCCGCCCCAATGTGCGCTCCCATCCCCGAGCCAAAATTGGCAACCACGAGCGTCACGCCCACGATGGTAAACAGCGGCGCCCACGTCCGCGCCGCCGCCCAAACATAGGCGGTGTCGGGATTCGGAAACGCCTCCGTCGCAGGCCACACCAGCTGCGCCACATACACTTCCGCCGCAGAGAGAAACCCGATCACCACGCAAGTGAGCACCGTCGCGAGCAAAATATTGCGCCGTGGATTTTCGGCCTCCTCCGAAAGCGTCGAGATGCCGTCGAACCCAATATACGACAGCACCGCAATCGACGTGCAGCCAAACAAGTTGCCCCATGTGAACGTTTGCGGATCGTAGAACGGCCGGGTAAAAAAGTGTGGAGCGCTGTGCGCATGGCCGAAGATATAACGAATAGCGGTCACGAAAATTACCACCACCACCGCGCTCATCCCTGCCGTCAGCCCGGCATTCACCCGCGCCGATGTCTTGATCCCGCGAAGATTCAGCAGTGTAAACGCCACCGCGAAGATAATCTTCCAGCCCCAGTCGGGAATTGCCGGAGCAAATTCGTGAGCCTGCCCAGCGCACCAGATCACGCACACCAATGGATTCACAATGTAATCCATCACCATGCTCCAGCCCGTCACATACCCAATCGACGGGTGGATCTCCTGCGCCACATACGTAAACGCCGATCCCGCGCTCGGATACGCCCGCGCCATGCGCCCATAACTGATGGCCGTAAAAAGCATGGCCACCATGGCAATCAAGATTGCCGTAACCACGTGGCCCCGGCCGCGATCGCTCAGCGCTCCGAAAGCGGACATCGGCGCAACCGGCTGCAGCACGATCATCCCGTACAAAATCAAATCCCATAGCGTAAGTGTCCGCCGCAATCTCGGCGCCGCCGCAGTTACCGTTGTCGCTTCAGTGCCCAAGCAGTTGTCCTTTCAAACTCAACAGCGCATCAGCCGCGCTCTATTGAATCGTTTCAAGCGCCGTCATTCTGTGGGAATCCCCACCGTCGGGCAAGCGCAAACTTCCGTCCGACAAAGCTTCGTGTCCCCTCCGTGCGATACTGATCTTCCGCCATGCTTCGCTTCGCCCAACTCTGCGAATCCATCGCCGCCACCTCCAAAAAGAGCGAAAAGGTTGGCTTGGTCGCCGACTATCTGCGCACCACGCCGGTCGATAAGTCCGCCCTCGCCGCCCTCTTCCTCTGCGGCCGCGTTTTCCCCCTCCGCGAAGAGCGCGTCCTCTCCATCGGCTTCTCGTTTCTCCTTCGCGCGGTCGCCAAAATCGCAGATAAGGATCCCGCGGACCTCGCCCCAGTTCTCCGCCATCACGGCGATCTCGGTGCCGGC
>CATPAM010000518.1 GCA_955651735.1 Candidatus Acidiferrales bacterium
GCCCATTGCGCTCTGTGACTGCGCGCTCGAGAAGATCCCCGCAGCGGTCTGGCCTTTCTTGATCGCCAGGTCGCGAGCCCGGCGCACCGCACGCGCGCGATCTTCCGGAGTTAAAGCGGCAGTCCGCTTAATAAAACGGTTGACTCTGCGGTAGCGCTGCCTTACCGGCAGCGGCAGCAAATGTGAATTTTTCGGCTGGCTATGCGCCAAGGAAAGAGACGCCTCGATGGCCGCGCGCAGGGAGTCTTCATCCGTGCGATTCGTCGTGGCCCGCGCCGTGCGTTCGTCCACCTGCGTTCGCACCGCCACGTTCACCGTGTGCTCCGCCACATTCTGGTGAATGGCGTTATTGGCGAAGCGCGTCAGCGCGCTTATTGTTTCATCGATGTGCACTTCCGTCTCCGCAACGCCAATGGACTTAGCCAGCCGCAGCACCGAATCGACGATGCCCCGAAGCTCGCGTCCCGTGGCGCCAGCCCGTAGGCTCGCCGCCGCTCTGGATTTTCGCGCTGCGCTCATTGTTCGGAAAACGCTGTCCCAATCCGAACGTTGCGAAACCGTGAAGGCGACGCCCCATGGCCCGTCCCCATCGTTTGCATCGGCTGGCCCTTCCCGCAATTCGGCGTGCCCCATAGCGTCCAGTGCTCGCGCTTGCAAATCGCGTCGCACGAATTCCAGAACTCTGTCGTAATTCCGCTATAGCTCGGATTCTTCAGCATCCGTCCGCACTTCCCGCCCTTGATCTCCCAGCCGATCTCCGTCGAAAATTGAAATTGATACCGCCGATCATCGATGGACCATGAGCGGTTCGTCTCCATCAGAATTCCGTCATCCGTGTCAGCTACAAGGTCATCGAATGACCACGTTCCCGGCAGCAGACTGACATTGGTCATGCGAATAATCGGCAAACGATTCCAACTTTCCGTGCGCATCGTTCCGGACGAGCGCTGCAACCCGATGAGGTGCGCGGTCTCGCGATTCGAAAGATACCCGCGAAACTGCCCAGCCTTGATGATGTCCGTACACTGCGCCGGCACGCCCTCATCGTCGTAGGCAAACGTCCCCAGCCCCTGTCCGTGCTCGATCCGCGCGTCAGCCACCACGTTCACGATGTCCGACGCGTAGCGAAGCTTGTTGAGCTGATCGACCGTGAGAAAACTCGTCCCCGCGAAATTCGCTTCCTGCCCCAGCACGCGATCCAGCTCGATGGGATGCCCCACCGATTCATGAATCTGCAAACCCAGTTGGCTGCCGCCCAAAATCAGCGTGCCGGTCTTTTGCGGACACTGCGCCGCCGCGTGCAGCGCCACCGCTTCCTCCGCAATCACCGGCGCATGCTTCAGCAAATCCAGCGATTCCACCAGCTCATACCCTTGCAGCGCATGCTGCCCGCCAAAACTGTTGGGATACGACCGTTTCTGGATTTCGTCACCCTGAAACGAAGTGGCCACAATCCCGCAGCCGGTAATCACTTTGCTCTGGTGAATTCGCGAGCCGATGCTCGACGCAAACCAGGAGTTAATCTTGCGAAACTGCATGTCCGTCTCGGTGAGTGTCACGCCCTTAACGCGCCGCATCTCCGCGTCTGCCGCAAGCAGCAACGCCAATTGCGTTTCCAGCGGAATTTCGAACGGGTCTTTGCGAAACGGGCTCTGCCAGCTATCCACGTACGCATTTTCCGGCGCCATCACCACGTCTCCGCGCTTCGCCAGCGCCGAAGCTTTCGCGATGGATACCGCCTGCGCCGCACACGCCGCCACGCCCTCCCGCGTCATCCGGTCCGTGGACGCAAATCCCCAGGCGCCGTTCGCCAGCACGCGAAGCCCAATCCCGATCGACTCCGACTGCGCCAGCGTTCCAACTTGCCCGTTCTTCGTGGTCAAGTCGCGCTGCCGCAAATGCATCACGCGTACGTCTGCATAGGAAGCTCCTCGGATTTTTGCAGTGTCAAGCGCTGTGGTGGCCAGATCGTACATGCGTATGGAATACGACTCCGCTTCGTGGAGAATGCGAAAACGCATCGCGCGAGAAAAATTACTCTGATTCGTGAAGCCTACGTGCCTTCTTGCCAGGAGGCGAGGTAGTGCTCTTGCTCGGGCGTGAGCTTATCCAGTTTGTGGCCCATGGATTCGAGCTTGAGGCGCGCGATTTCGCGGTCGAGATGTTCCGGCACGACGTAGACTTGCGGTTTCAGCGTCTTGTAATTCTTCAGGAGATATTCCGCCGAGAGCGCCTGATTCGCAAAACTCATGTCCATCACCGCGGCGGGGTGGCCTTCCGCGGTCGCCAGGTTCACCAGGCGGCCTTCGCCCAGCAAATACACTTTGCGTCCGCCCTTCAGCACATATTCATCGACCAGCGGACGCACTTCCCGCTTGCCGTTGGACAGTTTCTCCAGCGCGGGAATGTCAATTTCCACGTTAAAGTGACCGGAGTTGCAAACCACGGCGCCATTCTTCATCACTTCAAAATGCTCGGTGCGAATCACGCTCTTGTTTCCGGTCACGGTGATGAAAACGTCGCCTTCCTTCGCGGCGTCGGCCATTGGCATCACGCGGAAACCATCCATCACCGCTTCAATGCCCTTGGTCGGATCAATCTCCGTGATGATTACGTCCGCGCCGTGCCCCTTCGCGCGCATGGCGATGCCGCGCCCGCACCAGCCGTAGCCGGCAATCACAACCTTCAGGC
>CATPAM010000519.1 GCA_955651735.1 Candidatus Acidiferrales bacterium
CCTCTTCGTTCAGTATTCCATCGAAATTCAATGAAGATCAGTACATCGTGAACGTGGACTTTCTTGCGACGAGCAAGCACACCATTTCCGAAAAATTCTTCTACGCGAAAGCTCCTGAATTTTTGGCATTCACGTCATCGAACGTACCAGGGTCCGGGACCACCGACTTGTTCAAAAACTGGAACGCGAACATCAAGGACACTTTCGTCGTAACCCCAACACTGATCAATGAATTCAGCTTCGGATATCACCGCGCTTTCGGCCACGTCGCCAGTGAAAACGCCGTGACAAATCAGTCCATCGGCCTGACTCCCGGCTGCTCCAGCCCATTCATGCCCATCATGGTCATCGGTTCGCTGGAGCTGAGTGGCAATTTCAACGATGGCCAGTTTACCGCCCCTACGGCATGGGCCGCCCAGGATCAGATCTCCTGGACGCACGGAAAGCACAATATCCGCGCCGGTTTCGGATGGGAGAGGAACATCGCTGACTCCGCCGATCAGGAAGTAACCCGAGGAGATATTGTCTTACCGACTTTCGAAGATTTTCTTTTGGGCATGAGCGCTGCACAAACCGGTAAATCGAGCAGTCTTTCAGTCTCCGATGACTTGTGCGGGGACACCACCCGGGCCTTCCATGTCAGCGCGCTGTCTGGTTTTGCTCAGGATGACATTAAACTGAATCCGCATCTTACGGTGAACCTTGGTTTGCGCTGGGAAGGTATCGGTCAGACCTCCGATGGCAAAGGGAAGCTCGTCGATTTTTGGCCTTCGCTTGCCTCTAATGATCTCACGGCCAATCCCTTCTCCGGATTCATTGCGGCATCGAACTTCCCGGGCTCGATCCCCAGCGGCATCGCTCGCAACAGCAATCCCACATTTGCGAAGAACGCCTGGTCGTTGAAGAATTTCGGTCCTCGCGTGGGAGCTGCTTGGACCCCAGCGCGATTCAACAACAAGCTCGTCATTCGTGGCGGATACGGACTGTATTTCACGCACCCTCCGGTCAACGACGCGTTCCAGTTAATCGTAAATCCGCCGTTCTTCTCGCGCCAGACCAACATTGGGGCTTTGAACGCCTTAGCGACGCTGCAAAACCCGTTCAATCCGCCATCTAATGAAGTTTTCCCGAATTTCGTTCCTCGAACGCCGGGTTCAGCGCTCACGATCAACTCCATTAATCCGAATTGGCAAGCTCCCAGGACGCAGCAATGGAATCTGGGAATCCAGTACGCGATCAACGGTTCAACTTCGGTGCAAATTAGCTACGTTGGTACACATTCCGATCGCATTGAAACCACCAACTCGATTAACCAAGCCCTGCTCGCGAGCCCCAGCGCTCCTATAAACGGGGAAACCACGAATACCAACGCCAATGCCGTTAATCGCGTTCCTATTCTCGGCATCGCACCCAGCGGTCTCAATCAGGCCACGTGGATTGGTATTTCAAACTACAACTCGCTTCAAGTGAACCTGCAGAGAAGACTTGCCAGAGGAATCCAGTTCGGGGTTGCGTACACCTACGGCAAAACTCTTACCGATGTCACCGGAGTCGGCACATTCCCCCTGGGCGGCGGTTCTTACAACGACCAGTTAAATCCCATGAACGGTTACGGTCCGGCGGACTTTGATACACGCCACCGTTTCGTGGCGAACTACCTGTGGGATCTGCCGAGTTTCCACAACAATCAGGGGCTTGTGGGTAAGATCCTGAGCGGCTGGGGAGCATCAGGCGTCATTGTCGTGCAATCGGGTCCTGCCCTTACTTTTACCGATCCTGGCGGCGGCAGCATTTATGGTTTCGGCGGCCCGTTTAGCCCGGTCGGTGCAAGTTTGTGTCCGGGCAAGTCCGTAGCCGATATCCAGACTTCAGGATCCGTTCAGAGCCGGCTCGATAATTACTTCAACGCCAGCGCTTTCTGCTCAGCGCCCGCGATTGGCGATGGTACTGGGTTTGGCACGCTTGGCCGCGGTATCATCTACGGACCCGGACAACACAATATGGATATGTCCATTTTCAAGGACACGCACGTGGGAGGTTTGAGCGAGTCGGGCACCGTTCAATTCCGCACGGAGTTCTTCAACACCTTCAACACGCCGCAGTTCGCGAGCCAGACTACGACACAATTCTCCACCTCTATTACGCAGATTGGCGCGCCCAGTTTCGGGCACATCACCGCAACCACTGTGTCGCCACGAATCATTCAGTTTGGGCTTAAGTACACGTTCTAGGTTGCGCATGAACAAGTGATATAGGTTTGTCGGGGGAGCGGGCTGGTCTCGGTCCCCTTGGTGTGCAGGGGGAGCGTATGCGCAGAATGTTGATCGGTTTTGCTTTGTTTGCGGTGCTTTACGTCGCGGTGCCGGCTCAAGAAAAATCTGACTTTTCCCCAGTCACGAAGAGTTTTATCACCGTCGATTCGCCGGTGGTTGCGCTCGAGCATGTGCGCGTGATCGATGGCACCGGAGCAGCGGCTGCTACCGATCAAACGATCGTGATTGAGAACGGCACGATCCGTGAAATCGGGAAAACCGGCGGCATCAAGGTTCCCTCCGGAGCGCGGGTCATGGATCTCACCGGCCGCTCCGTCATACCCGGTCTGGTAGGCATGCACGATCATCTCTTCTATCCGACTGCCTCTGGTCAAGGGCCGGCTCCCGGTGCGCCTGCTCTTTACGGTGAAATGGGCTTCAGCTTTCCGCGACTCTATCTCGCGGGCGGCGTTACTTCTTTGCGGACCACCGGCAGCCTGGAGACCTACACGGACCTCGCGCTGAAGAAATTGATCGACACGGGATCGATTCCCGGGCCCAAGTTGCACATCACTGGACCGTATCTCGAGGGCGCCGGATCGTTCACGCCGCAACTTCATGAACTCAAGGACCCAGAAGACGCCGTCAAGCTTGTGAATTATTGGATCGATGAAGGCGCGACGTCCTTCAAAGCGTATATGCACATCACGCGAGCGGAGCTCGGCGCGGCCATCAAAGCGGCGCACGCGCGCGGCGTCAAAGTCACCGGACATTTGTGTTCCGTGGGTTTTACCGAGGCAGCCGAACTCGGCATGGACGATCTCGAGCACGGCATCGTGGTCGACCAGGAATTCAATCCCAGCAAGCAGCCCGATGTGTGCCCGCCGTCTGCGAACGATCATCCCAGTATTGAAAAAGTAGATGTCGAGAGCGAACCGGTGCAATCGATGATCAAGAAACTTGTGCAGCATCATGTCGCAGTCACTTCCACGCTCGTGATTTTCGAAACATTCTCGCAGGAGCAGCCGCCCGTTCAGGATCGCATCCTGCAGGCTCTATCTTTGCCCTCGCGCACGGACTATCTTTCCGTACGTTCGAAAGTGACGGGAAGCAAAGGCTCCGGTGGCGAGCTGCTCAAGAAGGAAATGCAGTTCGAGCGCGACTTCGTTAGTTCAGGTGGCTTGCTGCTCGCTGGCGAGGATCCTTCTGGTTACGGAGGCAACCTGGCAGGGTTTGGCGACCAACGCGAATTAGAATTACTGGTCGAGGCTGGATTCA
>CATPAM010000520.1 GCA_955651735.1 Candidatus Acidiferrales bacterium
CGATGGCGGGAATGATGGCGACGTCGGCGGCGCCGGTGCGCAGGGCTTCGGCACACTGCGAGGGGACGCTGAAGAAGAGGTCGTATTTGCCCTGGAGGGCCCCGTGGGTGAAACCGCGGACGAGCGGGACGGTGTTGAGATATTGCACGACGGAGATGCGGAGTTTGGTCATGGTCGATTGCGCGAAGTCAGCGGCTAAAGCCGCTCGGACACGCTAATGCGGGTCTCTACAACTATAGCAGAGGGGATTTTGCGGCGCGCGCCGCGGCTGGTGGAGTTTCATGCTCGGGACAAGGCGAATCCAAGCCTGGAGGAAGTGTTCGACGGGTGCTAGGAACCACGTGGGAGTCTCCGCATGGAAGCGGGTGCGCGGCGGAAATCGGCAAAGTGGTTGACGATGTCGCGTTGTATGACTTGATGTCGCTAGCGGCAAACCAACGGGCCAGCGATCAAGTGGGAGCGATTGCCGGACTTAGACTGCACCAGCTTAAGGAGTGGTTGGATGTTCTTCAGGGAAATGGGAGTGATTCCGAACGAGCGCATGCCTTCTTTGCCGCCAGGCAGATTGCGCAGTTTGAGAAAGACCCGAAGCGGCTGGATCTCACGCCGCCAGCGGAGCCGCCCGACGGCCCTCCGATCGGCGCGATGGGAGATGTTGACGAGGAGCGGCAGCCTCACGGATATCCCTGTTTGAGTTTGAGGTTTGCAGCTGCGCAAGCCGTTCCGCGCCTGCTGTTCAATTTTGCTTTTGCGCGACAACAATAAAGGCGATCTTGAGCTTGTCTTTTACTTTCACGGCGCCACCGCCGACCTTGACCGGGGTAATGCCGTAATCGCTCTGGAGCAGCGAAATCTCGCCTACGCCGCGCAACTCGCCGGCTTCCGCGCGGACCCGGAGCGGAAAACTCACCTGCTTCTCGACACCGTGAAGATTCAGGTTGCCGGACAGGGTCAGCTCCCAGCCCCCGGGAGTTTTCTTGACGGCCGAGACGCTGCTGGAAGTGAAGCTGATCTCTGGAAATTTTGCGACGTCGAGGACCTTTTCGCCCTCCATGGTGGCTTGAACGTCGCGGCGGTCTTTCTCGGATTCCCCGGGGTCGATTACGGTGATGGATTTGGTAGGAAACTTTAAACGCACCTTGGACTGATCAATCTTTTCCGGGTCGAACTGCACCTGACCAGCGAGCTGTTTTGTGGCGATGAGGTGGTCGTGACCGAAGGCTTTGAAAAGGCCCTCTTTGTAGACGTTAATCTCCACCTTACTTTGTACGGTGTCGACGGAATAGGGTTGGCTGCCCTGCGCAAGCATCGTGAGGGGGGCGAGAAGAACCGCCGTTAACGCACTTGTAACCACTCTCATGGGCATCCCCTCAGCCCATGATAGGGGGAAAGGGAATTTGGTTGTCACCGATTTGTCGTGGATTGGCAAGACCGTTGATGGGGGTGCGTCGTCTATAGCGGTGGGAGGGGATGTCCATGAAGACGCGCACCGCGTTATCGATGGTTGGGGCGAGTATCGCCTATGTTTTGTTGGTGTTGCCGATGGGACGGGTTCGGGCACAAGGTCCCGCGGTTCCCGCACCGCCGGCCCTGGCGGTTCCGGCGATGCCCGCGATTCCAAAGATGCCTGCGGTTCCGGCCGAACCGGCGGCTCCCGCTGCGCCGGACTGGGGCGGGTACGCGCGGAACGGGTCCACGCATTGGGGCGATGGGCCAGCGGCGGATTGCTCGGACTTGCACATCCGGCTGGATGGCGAGCGGCCGACGATTCAGTCCGAAGAGCGGACGGTGAGCAAGGCGGAAGCTCCCGTATTGCGTGTTCGCGAAGTGGAAAACGGCGGGGTGCAGGTGCAAGGCTGGGATAAGGATGTTTACTCGGTGACGGCGTGCAAGGCGGCGGTAGGCGGCGATCCAGCACGTCTGCTCGCGCAGATTAAGTTGGCCGTGCAAGGCGGCGAGGTTTCGGTCAGCGGACCGCATGGCGATCGAGAGGATTGGACGGTGTACCTACTGATTCGCACGCCGCGCTCCGCGGACATCGAGGTCACTACACATAACGGGCCCGTCAGCTTTTACACCGTGGACGGCAAGATTACCACGCGGGCCACGAACGGGCCGATCAGCATGAAGGATTGCTCGGGGGAGGCGAATATCTCGGCGGTGAACGGGCCGATCAGCTTTTCTGGCACCAGCGGAAAACTGCGGCTGCATACGCAAAACGGACCGATTAGTGTGTCGCTCGGTGCGAATTGGAATGGCTCAGAGTTGGTGGCGGACGCGGTCAATGGACCGTTGACGCTGCGCGTGCCGTCTGGGTTCCGGTCGAGCTTCCTGGTGGAGTCGAACGGGCATTCGCCGATGAGCTGTCATGCAAGCATTTGCTCGGAGGCGCGGAAGACTTGGGATGACGAGCATCGGCGAATTGAATACGGCAGCGGGTCGCCGGTGATCCGCCTGTCGACGGAGAATGGGCCGATTTCGGTGGCGGATTAAGAGCTTCGAGATGGCCCGCCACCAAGATGCTGGCGTTACGGTGGCACGCGGGGCTTACACCGAGAAAGCGACGGCCCTTCGCGGCTAGGGGTAAACAACATCGCCGCACTCCACATGACGGATGGACGCGCTGTCGCGTTGCGGATAAAATTTGCGGATGCTGCTGGAAGAGCGCGTTGCGCGGCCGACGACGGAAGCGGAAGCGGCGGACCTGGCGCGTGACCTGTACGGACTCGCGGTCACGGCTAAGTCGCTGCCCGGCGAGTACGACGACAATTTTCACCTGACGCCGCTTCGCAACAACCTATCCGACACACAAGATGAAGCCGCGGCTGCCGGATTCGTGCTGAAGGTGATGCACCCGGCGCGTGAGCGGCCGTTTATCGACATGCAATGCCGGGCGCTGCAGCACCTGGCAAAGCGCGCGCCACAACTCACCTTGCCCCGCGTGCGGCTCAACCGAGATGGTGAGGCGTTTGCGGCGATTACCGCGGCGGATGGATCGCAGCGGCTCGTCTGGCTGCTCAGCTACGTGCCGGGCACGATGCTGGCGAAGGCGCGGCCGCACTCGCCTGACCTTTTGCAAAGCCTTGGGCATTTTGTCGGGGAGATGGATGCGGCGCTGGCCGATTTCTCTCATGACGCCGCAAGGTGCGAACTGAAATGGGATTTGGCGCGCGCGGGCTGGATTCGCGCGCATCTGCATCACATCCGCGACGCGTCGCAAATCACGCTGGTAGAGAAATTTCTCGCACTCTATGAAGCCGGGGTCATACCGGCGCTGCCGCAGCTGCGGCGCAGCGTGGTGTATGGCGACGCCAACGATCACAACGTGCTGGTGGGGACAGCGCTGCCGCTGCCGAGAAAAGTGGTCAGCGTGATCGATTTCGGGGACATGCACGAGACGGTAACCGTTTCGGAAGTTGCGATTGGCGCGGCGTATGCGCTCTTAGGCAAAGAAAATCCCCTGCGTGCGGCGGCGGAAGTGGTTCGCGGATATCACTGGGCGTTTCCGCTAACCGACGTGGAACTGAAGGTTTTGTTTGCGCTGATCGGAGCGCGGCTGGCGGTCAGCGTAGTGAACTCGGCGCAGCGCGCAACAGTCAAGCCGGATGACGATTACGTCCGAATCAGCGAAAAGCCCGCGTGGGAGGCGCTGGCGCGGCTGGCGAAGATTCACCCTCGCTTTGCGCTGTACACATTTCGCGAGGCCTGCGGGCTGGAGGCTGTTCCACAAAGCAGCGCCCTGAAGACATGGCTCGCGGAAAACGCTCATGCGGCAGCGTCCGTGCTGGACGCGGACCTGCGCAGGGCGCCAAGCCTGGTGTTTGATTTCAGCGTGGGGAGCAGATTTCTGGGCGCCGATCCTGCCGCGGCTGATCCAGCAGCGATAAGCGCGCGGATTTGTGAAGAGATGAAACGCGCGCGCGCCCCCGTGGGAATTGGACGGTACGACGAAGCGCGCGCGATTTACACATCCGCCTTGTTTGGGAGCGGAAATGCCGTCGACGAGCGGCGCACGATTCATCTGGGGATCGATTTGCTGGGGCAAGCTGGGAGCGCGGTGCGCGCTCCGCTCGACGGCGTTGTGCACGCGATGGCGCACAACGAAGCGCCGCTTGATTACGGTGCGGTCGTGATTTTGCGGCATAGCTTTGATAGCTCCGCCGGTGCTGAAGAGTTTTTCACTTTGTACGGGCATCTCACGCCGCAGACTCTGAGCCGGCTTCGAGTAGGTCAAAAAGTTGCGCGGGGAGAGAAATTCGCGGAAGTGGGGACGACGCAGGAAAACGGCGGTTGGACGCCGCACCTGCATTTCCAGATCATTTGCGATTTACTGGATTACGGGACCGATTTTCCCGGTGTGGGCCGCGCCTCGGAACGCGGCGTGTGGACAAGCTTGTCTCCTGATCCGAATTTATTGTTGGGCATTCCTGCGGATCGCTTTCCACCAAAGGAAACGGACGCTGGCGAAACTTTGGCGGCGCGGCGGTCGCTATTGGGAAAGAGCCTGAGCGTTTCGTATCGGCGGCCGCTGAAGATTGTGCGCGGCTGGCGGCAATATCTTTACGACGATACAGGTCGAGCATACCTGGATGTGTACAACAATGTGCCGCTGGTGGGGCATAGCCATCCGCGCGTGGTGCGCGCGGCACAGGAACAGCTAGCGCTGCTCAATACGAACACACGGTATTTGCACGACAACGTGCTGCGCTATGCGGAACGGCTGACGGAACTTTTGCCGCAACCGTTGCGCGTGTGCTACTTCCTGAACTCCGGGAGCGAAGCGAATGAGCTGGCATTGCGGCTGGCCCGCGCGCATACCGGCCGCGAGGACATCATCGTTCTAGAGCACGCTTATCACGGGCATACCAGCACGCTGATCGATATCAGCCCATACAAATTTGATGGTCCGGGCGGACGCGGGCGAAGGCCGTGGGTGCACGTAGCGCCGCTTGCGGATGATTACCGCGGGCCGTACCGGCGGGGCGATACGCAAGCGGGCGCGAAATATGCCGCACACGTCGGCGAGATTCTGGAACGCGCGGGGCGTGAAGGGCGCAGCGTGGCGGCGTACATCGCGGAGACGCTGCCGAGTGTTGCGGGGCAAATCGTGTTTCCGCCGAATTATCTTTCCGAGGTTTACCGCCGGGTGCGCGCGGCCGGAGCAGTCTGCATCGCGGACGAAGTGCAGGTGGGTTTCGGGCGGCTGGGCACGCATTTCTGGGGATTTGAGACCCAGGGTGTTGTTCCTGACATCGTGGTGTTTGGGAAACCGATCGGAAACGCATTCCCGCTGGCGGCGGTGGTCACCACGCAAGAGATCGCGGCGTCGTTTGCAAACGGTATGGAATTTTTCAGCACGTTCGGAGGGAATCCGGTGGCGTGCGCGGCAGGATTGGCGGTGCTCAATGTGCTGCGAGACGAGGCGCTGCAGGACCGGGCGTTGCGGGTTGGAAAGTATTGGATGACGGAGTTGAAAAAATTGCAGGAATGCCACCGGCTGATCGGCGACGTGCGCGGCTCTGGCCTTTTCCTTGGGGTTGATCTAGTACGCGACCGCGAAACCCGCGAACCGGCCACCGAAGAAGCGGATTACGTGGTGAACCGGCTGCGCGACTGCGGGATTCTGGCCGGTACGGATGGGCCGCATCACAACGTGATCAAGTTGCGGCCGCCGCTGATTTTCGCGGAGGAGGATGCGGATTTGTTTGTGGCTACGCTGGAATCGATCCTGCAAGAAGATGCCGCACAATCGTATGCAACGTCGGGGGCCCAGGCAACGCCGCGGGCGCTTAGCGATTCAAAGCGAGCGTAGACATTATAGGTTGGTTGCGCGAACATCTGAATTTGGAAGCGCCCGCGGGAGCCCCTCCCCGAGCAGGACGCCGAGGACAAATCCATGTATCTTGCTCGAATCGCTTGGTGGCTGCCGCTGTCAGTGGTGCTGTGCGCTTCGCCTGGACTGAGCCAATCGGCTCCGGGAGCGACGCAAGGCGAGCCGGCGCCTGCTCACTACGTTCCTGCCTGCGATGAAGCTCCCCTTGAAGACGCGATGGTCTCGCTGTGCGCGCCGCCTTCCTTAGCGGAAGAACCGCTAGCGGCCGAAGTGGAGCTGGCGGAGCCGGCTACCATTCCCTTGACCATACCGACCGGAACGCCGTTGCGCATCGCGGTGGACCAGCGCGCGCGCATCGACCATCCCGGCGAGGTTGTGCATGGCAAGGTCGTGGAAACGGTGTACGCGTTCGACCAAGTAGTGATTCCGGCGGGAAGCGTTGCCACCGGTCATGTGAAGAGCATTGCGCCCGTTCCGGGAGTGAGGCGCGCGATGGCGTATGCGAACGGAGATTTTACGCCGTTCCACAAATATGAAGTGACGTTTGACAGGGTCACGCTTCCGGACGGCAAGCAGCTGCCGATAACGACCACGGTCATGCCGGGAACCGAGGTTGTGCATTTGGTCAGCAATCCCGCCAAGCAAAATCAAAGTGCCGCGGGGCGCACCACAGACCGGGCGAAGAGCGAAGCGAAAGGCAAGATCCAAGAAGCCAAAGAGCAAGCGCATGAGTCCTGGGCAAAGCTGACCGCGCCCGGTAAACTGCACCGGCTCAAGGAATTTGTGCTGGCGCAGTCACCTTATCGCCGGCAATATTTGCAGCCCGGAACGCGCTTTGTCGCGGAGCTCGAAGCACCGCTCGAATTCGGCGCGACCACGCGGACGAGCGAGCAGCTCGCCGCGGTGGGAAGCGAGCCGGTGCCGGACAGCACGTTGAAGGCACGCCTGGTTGCGGAAGTCAGCTCTGCGACGGCCACCCGTGGCACGCCGGTTAACGCCGTGCTCACCGAGCCCCTTTATTCTCCGACCCACCAGCTGATTCTCCCCGCGAACAGCCGATTGATTGGCCAGGTTATCAAAGCCAAGTCCGCGCGCAAACTGCACCGCAATGGCGAGCTGCGCGTGGTGTTCGAGCGCATTGAAACTTCCGAAGAGGCGATGCACGCACTGGCGCAACTCCAGTTGCAAGCCCAGGCGCAAGCGGAGCGTTCGCAAGCCATGGTCGGCAACCTCGAGGGCGTCGAAGTCGATCGCCGCGCCAACATGCACCTCGACGAAGAGGGCGGCGCGCATACCACGGACAGCAAGACGCGCTATCTGTCCACGGGGCTTGCGATTTTGCTGGCGGCAGCCGCTTCCCATACCGAAGCCGAACGCGGCACGACGGAAACGGCAGGTCCCGGCGTGCGCACGGCCGCCGGCGGCTCCGGATTTCGCCTGACCGGCGCGCTCTTGAGTCTGGTGGCGAAGTCGACTCCGGTGTCCATGGCCATCGGTGCCTACGGCGCTTCAGCTTCGATTTACGCGAATTTCCTTTCCCGCGGCCACGATGTCGTCTTACCCAAGGACACGCCACTCGAAATCGGCTTCGGGCCGCCACACACGAAAACGCAATAGCAGGGGCGCGGCGTCGCTCAATTCCTCGGAAAAAGAAGATTTACGACCTGCTGAGCACCGACGAGCCCAAGCACATCGATGACGTTGTGGAGGGATCGGGGTTGAACTCTTCCGAGGTTCTGGCTACGCTGTTTGACCTGGAGATGAAGGGGATCATCCGGCAGATGCCGGGAAAGCAGTTCAGCAGGGTGCTGCTCTAAGTTCCCAGCGGGGCCTGCCGCTGCTGGAAATCATTGAAAAGCAGGGTTTTAGTGAGCGCGCAAAGAGGGGAATGAATCCGTAGGGCGCGTTTGCGCATCTTCTTTAAGGTAGCGAGAAGGGCACACCCTCGCCGCATGGGCCTTCCTGCGAAGGAATCCGGGGTTACAAAGACAAGATGGCACGTTCGCTGGTCATAGTGGAATCGCCTGCCAAGGCGAAGACAATCAATAAGTATTTGGGACGCGACTATACGGTCAAAGCGTCCATTGGGCACGTGATGGACTTGCCCAAGAAAACGATTGGTATTCGTTTGCCCGACGAAGAGCCGAAGAAAAAGAAAAAGGGCAAAAAGGGCAAAGCAGCCCCCGAGAAATCCAACAGAAAACCAATAACCCTGGACGACCCCAAGATTTTTGAGCCTACGCTGCAGATTATTTCGGGCAAGGGCAAGGTTATCAATGACCTGAGGAAATCGGCTAGCACCGCCATGGCCGTGTATCTGGCGGGCGACCCGGACCGTGAGGGCGAGGCGATCTCGGCGCACCTGGCGATGGTGCTCTCCAAGCCCACCAAATACGAAGAAGAAGCGGCCAGCAATGGCAACAAGGCCGCCGAAGCGAAAGAAAAAGAAGAGGCCGAAGCTAAGACGGATGCCAAGGGCAAGTCCAAGGCTGGCAAAAAGAACCGCGACGAAATCAGCATTCCGCCCATAGATCCGAAGAAAATATTTCGGGTGACGTTCAACGAGATTACGCCCAAGGCGATTCGCGCGGCGTTTGAGAAGCCACGGCAAGTGGACAGCAACCTGGTGGACGCGCAGCAGGCGCGACGCGTGCTGGACCGCATCGTGGGCTACAAGATTTCGCCGCTGCTGTGGGACAAGGTGCGGCGCGGATTGTCGGCGGGGCGCGTGCAGACGGTCGCCTTGCGTTTAATTGTCGAGCGGGAACAACTGATCCGCGCGTTTGTGCCGCAGGAGTATTGGACAATTCACGCGATGCTCGACGCGGGCGAGCCGCCCATCTTCGAAGCCAAGCTGAGCAAGTACAAGGGCGAGGACATCGAGGTTGGGAACCAGGAAACGGCGGACAAGGTCGTCGCGGCGGTGAGCAAGGCCAAGTGGCAGGTTACCTCGGTAACGCAAAAGGAAAAGAGGCGCAACCCACCGCCGCCGTTTACGACATCGAAGCTGCAACAGGCAGCTTACAATCGCCTGCGCTACACGGCAAAGCGCACCATGGGCCTGGCGCAGCGGCTCTACGAAGGTGTGGAACTCGGTGAGGAAGGCTCCGTCGCGCTGATCACCTACATGCGCACCGATTCCGTGCACGTCTCCAACGATGCGTTGCAACAGGTGCGCGAGCTGATTCCGGAACGTTTCGGATCGAATTATTTGCCGGAGAAGCCGAACTATTACAAGTCCAAGAAGGATGCACAGGAAGCGCACGAAGCGGTGCGACCCACGGACGTTTCGCGCGCGCCGGAAGACGTGCGCAAGTATCTGCCCGACGATCAGTTCAAGCTGTACCAGTTGATCTGGCAGCGTTTTGTGGCCTCGCAGATGTTGCCCGCAATTTTCGATCAGACTACGATTGACATTTCCGCGGGCGATTACACATTTCGCGCGACGGGTTCCGTGCAGAAGTTTGACGGCTATCTGCGCGTGTACCAGTTGCCGGTGGCTGCGGCCGACCGCGAGGACGATGAAAAGGACGATGAGGGCGAAGGCAAGGCGCTGCCGCGCGTGACCGAAGGGCAGACGCTGCGGCTCGATCAAATCCGGCCAGACCAGCATTTCACGGAGCCGCCGCCGCGATACACGGAAGCAACGCTGGTGAAAGAATTGGAAGAGAAAGGCATCGGGCGGCCGTCGACGTACGCATCGATTATTTCCACCATTGTCGAGCGCGAATACGTGCGCAAGGACCAGGGGCGGTTCACACCCACGATGCTGGGCGAGCGCGTGAGCGTGCTGCTGGTGAAAAGTTTCGATGACGTGTTTGACGTCACCTTCACGGCGCGGCTGGAAGAGGAGTTGGACGAAATCGAAGAGGGCAAGCTGCCGTGGCGCGACGCGGTGCGGGAGTTCTGGGAAAAGTTCGTCGTGGATTTGGCGAAGGCCGGCGACGAAATGGTGTCGTACAAGGCCGGAATCCCGACGGGCAAGAAGTGCGAAAAGTGCGGCGAGGGCGAGCTGCTGGAGCGCATCAGCCGGCACGGATTTTTCCTGGGTTGTTCGCGGTATCCGGATTGCGACTTCATTCAGGATATGGCGCCGGAACTCAGTGATGAGACGAACGGGGAAGGGAAAACCGAATACTGCGACAACTGCGGCAAGGAAATGGCGATTAAGCGCGGACGCTTTGGAGCATTCCTGGCGTGCACGGGCTATCCCGATTGCAAAACCACGCGGCGGCTGGTAGCCGGCACGCGCATCGCGCACGAGCCGGACGAGCTGTTGGATGAGAAGTGCACGCTGTGTGGCAACGGCCTGGTGAAGAAAAGCGGCCGCTTCGGTCAGTTCATCGGTTGCACTGGATATCCGAAGTGCAAGTACACACGGCCGATCACCATGGGAATCAAATGCCCGAAGTGCAATGAAGGTGAATTCGTGCGCCGCGGCAGCGCGGGCAAAGGTGGGCGCGGGCGTCCGCGCGTTTTCTACGGCTGCTCGCGGTATCCCGACTGCGATTTCACGACGCCGCATATGCCGCTGGTCGAGCCGTGCCCGAAGTGCGGTGCGCCGTTCATTGTGGAGAAGAAGACCAAGATCGGCATAGTGCGCAGTTGCTTCAAGGAAGGCTGCGACTGGGAGTCCGTGGTAGCAGACCCGATGCCGCCGCAACCGGAAGAAGCCGCAACGCCGGTGGGCGCGAAGCTGTAAGCCCCAGTGACAACTTAGCTGCATCTAATAGTTGGAGTTCGCGCAATTCTGCGCGACTATACTTTGGTGTGCCCCGGGAGCGGCTCCGCGGAAATGAAGCAAGCCATTGGAAAATATTTGCAGCATCTGCAGTCAGTAAGGAATTCCTCACCGCACACGATTCTGAATTATGGGCACGACCTGGAGCAGTTCGTGACGTACCTTTCGCCTCCGGGCGAGCAGCCACCGGCGCTGCCGAAGATTACGCACCTGATCATCCGCGAATTTGTCGGGCACCTGCACGAGCAAGGGCTGGAGAAGAGCTCGATTGCGCGGAAGCTGGCGGCGCTGCGCTCGTTTTTCAAGTATTGCGTGCGCGAAGGGATGATCAAGGAAAATCCGGCGCGGCTGGTGCCGACGCCCAAGCTGCCCAAGCGGATTCCTTCGGTGCTTTCCGCGGAAGAGATGAATGGATTCCTGAATGAGCTGGCAGGGACCGGGCCGGCCGCGACGGGTGGACGTCTGCCTGCTAAGAAAGGCGAGGGTGGCGCAGCGCCAGGGAGCAAATCAACTGGGAGCGAAGGATTGCTGCTGCGCCGCGATCGCGCGCTGCTGGAGCTGCTGTATGCAGCGGGGTTGCGCGTGAGCGAGCTCACGGGCTTGAACCTGGAAGATATGGAACAGAACGAGCGAATGCTGCGCGTGCGCGGAAAGGGTAACAAGGAGCGCATCGTGCCCTACGGGACGAAGGCCCAGGAGGCGCTGGAGAAATATTGGCCCCTCCGGGAACAGCTCTTGCTGCCCACCGCCGGCAGCGGAGGGACGCGGCGGGCGGTCCCGCGCACCAATGCGGTGTTCCTGAATTACGCGGGCACTCGGCTAACGCAGCGCTCGGTGGGCCGGATCGTAAAAAAATACGTCAAGCTGGTGAACATCAATTGGGATTTGCACCCGCATTCGTTGCGGCACGCGTTTGCGACACACTTGCTGGCGGATGGCGCGGACTTGCGGGCGATTCAGGAGCTGCTGGGGCATCAGTCATTGTCCACGACGCAAAAATACACGCACGCGTCGATCCGGCAATTAATGGAAATTTACGACAAATCGCATCCGCACGCGTAAGCGCGCGCAAAGATCAAGACAAAATGGGCGCCCCGAGCCAATCGAGGCGCCCATTCGATTTTTCAGAGCGTCAGAAATTCAGGCGGGCGCCGATCTGGATTTGGCGTTGCGCCAGGATGTTATTGCTGGACTGGGTTGGCAAACCGAACAAGGTTCGGCCACTCTGTCCGTCTTGAAACTGCAGAGTGGACCCCGAAATGGCATAGATGGTTGTGTTCACGGCGGTGATGTTGTTGCGATTGAGAGCATTAAAGGCATCGCCGGTAATTACGAAGTCCATCTTTTCGCGGATGTGGAAACCTTTTTCCAGGCGCAAATCCACGTTTGCTGTGCGCGGCATCTGGAAATCGTTGGGCGGCAAGTTGGGCAGGCGATTGCTGCCACCCGCTCCCAGGACGCCGGAGGATATGGCGCGGAACGTGGTGCCCCCCACGACGATGTTTGGTGCTGTGCCGGAGAGCAGGCCGGTATAAGGCGCGCCAGCGGAGATGGCGATGAGCGGAGAGATGGTGAAGCCGTTCACCAGCTCCTTGAGAATGAAATGGGAGCCCTTATAGAGCTCGGGCGTCCAAACGGCGCCGAAAGCGAAGCGCTCGCGAATGTCAAACAAGGAGCGGCCTTGTTCCTGCGTCAAATCCAAAGGATTGAGCACATTGTTGGTGGCGCTGAAGGTTTGCGAACTCTGGCCCGAGTCGTAGGTATGTGAATAGGTGAAAGAAGTCTGGATTTGGAAGCCCTGATAGAAGCGGCGGTTCAAGGCGACGACCATTGCGTTGTACTTGGAGTGCACGCTGTCGGTGACATTTGTAATCGCTCCAAAGCTCTTGTTCAGGCGCGCCGTATAGACCGGAACGGTGATGCTCTGGCCGCTGAACGGGCCACCCTGGAACTTGTAGGTGTCGGTCAG
>CATPAM010000521.1 GCA_955651735.1 Candidatus Acidiferrales bacterium
AGGATATTCCCCAAGTACGCTCCCGTGCTCAGACCATAATAGGTCAGCTTATCCAGATTCAAGTCCTTGCGAGTTTCCAGATAGTCGATGCTTCTTCCCAGATCTTTGGACCAGTAAATGACATGATCCCGGTAGTTTGCGGTGGCGTCTGGGTCGTCGTATTTTAGCCCGTCGCCCCGTTCGTAGTGGCTCTTGTAGATCGGATAGACGAGTGCGCGCCCGCTTTTTACGATGAAGTCACAGCCGAATAAGTCAAGATCCTTGCTGGACCGCTCCACGACGGCATAGGAACCCGGAAAGAAGATGACGGTTTCATACGGTGGAGTTGCGTTCTTTGGCAAATAGACATAAGCGCTCATCCGCTCATTGCCGTACGCGGCGTTAAGCGTAACCTTTTGCTTGGTCCAGAATTCGTTCCTCTCTTCCACAGGGTCGAGGACGGCTTCCAGCGGGCCTGGGTCGTATCGGTACTGATTCTTCAGAGCTGTAAACACCGCTTCGGAAACGGGTTTCTCCTTTGTGTAGTCGCGATAAGCAAAGGAAATGGATTCCAGCGCAGCTGGGGGTAAGGTGGTTCCGGGGACCGTCTTCACGCAGCGGAAACCGAATATTGGTAAGCGCTCGAAGGGCGACTGCGCGTCCTGATCGACAAACATATAGGGCGGTTCGTTCCAGGCGCCCCCCAGAATGAACCGCTTGCCCTCCGTGGCGTTCCAACACCATTCTTTGGCATTGCCCGCCATATCGTATGTCCCAAGTGGGCTCATTCCCTGATTGCTTTCGATGTGTGAAAGACCGTGTCCCTTAAAGTTGCTGAGCGGGGCGACGTAGGAAACAAACTGGAGGCCTGCCGCCTTCTGCCATTGGTGAGCTGTGGGAAGACTTTTTCCTGCAAATTCCGCGTAGGCTGCCGCTTCGTACCAGCTCACCCCTGTTACGGGATACTCCGCTTGACCCTCGGGATAGCTTCCCAATTCCCAGCTTGCGGGTCCCGGCCTCCCGGTCTTATCGCGGAATTTCAGCATAGCCTCTTCCCAGGTGAGCGTTCGCCCATTGTCAACCAACGGTTGCTTCCAGAAGTCCGCCTTCCGGTAGCCCCCGGCATCAACGAATTCCTTGAATTGTTTGTTCGTGACCTCATAACGATCCATCCAGAAGGCAGGCAGCTCCACTTTGGAGACAGCTTTTTCGATTCCTGGAAATCCCAATTCAACATTGCCACCGGGGATCTATCAGGACCATTCCCACGGGACTCTTTCCGCTCGCAAGCAACGAGAGATTGATGGTCCTGCCTCCGCCCAACAGTTCCCTATATCGTTCTCTCGTAAAAGAGGTAACTTCTATCGTTTCGTAGCCCTGCTTTGAGGCCTTCCACCGCAGAAGCCCAAAGGGGATCTTCAGATGCTCGATGGGAGACGAGCCAAGGTATTCCCATGCGCGCTCATCCGCACGGTAGGGTTTCATGTATACATCTGCGCCTTGGGGATCGGTGTGCACGGAAATCGTAAGGGAGACGTCCGGCCACAACTTCTGCATCGCCAGATCGTTCGGGTCCAATTTTTCCACCTGCCGGGCCAACGCGAAGGCAGCGGTGTCTTCACCCTTGTCCGCGAACCGCGCGATTTCGGGGATTGCCGTTGCGCGCGCCCAGCGGATTCGCGCGCGTCCCGGCGCAGGTACCATCCAATGAACAGTCCAACTCCGAGAAGAACAAGCACTGCCGGAACGGTGACCGTGGGCCTTCGGATCAATTGGGCAATTGGCACTCCGCCGGTCGGAGACTGCGCCTGCTTCAATCTCCTCAGGTCCTCGAGCAAATCGTGCGCCGACGGATAGCGCTTCTCGCGATTTTTAGCTAGGGCACGGCAGATGATCCGGTCGAGCTCCGGCGGCACTTCCAAACTCTTTTGCGCTGGGCGAACCGGATCCTTATGGAGAATTCCGTCGAAAATCGACGCCGTGCTGGCTCCCACGAAGGGTAGGCTTCCCGTTGCCATCTCATAGAGCACGACTCCGAAGGAAAAAACGTCCGTGCGCGCATCGAGTTCTTCTCCCAGCGCTTGCTCCGGGGACATATAGGCCACTGTCCCCAACGTTGTTCCCGGACTCGTCAGATCCGCTTCTCCCAACAGCGTTGATTGGAATTCTTCTTCCTTCCCTCCGAGGTTCTTCAGGAAGGGCGTCACCTTCGCCAAGCCAAAATCGAGAATCTTCACGTGATCTTGCGAGGTCACGAATATATTCGCGGGCTTAATATCCCGGTGCACGATCCCCTTGGAATGGGCGGCTTCTAAACCTTCCCCGATTTGCATCCCAAGGTTCAACACCCGCTCTAGGGGAAGGGTCTTCCCCGCGAGGCAATGTTTCAGAGTCTGTCCTTCCAAATACTCCATGGCTAGGAAAGACTGTCCCTGGTCCTTGCCAATTTCATAAATGGTGCAAATGTTCGGATGGTTTAAGGCCGAGGCCGCGCGCGCTTCCCGGCGGAATCGTTCCAGAGCCTGGGTATCATGGGCTACCTGGTCGGGCAGGAATTTCAAGGCAACAAAGCGGCCAAGTTCGGTATCCTCGGCCTTGTAAACAACACCCATGCCCCCGCCGCCGAGCTTTTCCACGATGCGGTAGTGGGAGACGGTCTGCCCGATGAGTGATTGGGAGTCCGCCATTTAGCGCACATCTTAGGTTGTAGTCAAAGGCAAGTCAACGAAGACAGACTACTTACGCGCCACCATTAGTACAGCATGGGAAATTTAGAGACGCAGCATACGTGAGATGTTCTCAGTGCCTGATAACGCGTAAACCGGACATGTAGAGTAACAGGACGACCATACGTCCACTAACGGCGGGTCGGGCGAATCGTTAGGCGGATTGTCTCGTTCTGTACAGATTTAAACCGTTCGTTTCGATATGCTCCTACGTTCGTGCCTGGCTTGCGAGATCAGTAATAGGAATTGAAGTGAAAAGTGAACCTGATACTGCAAACCACATTCGCGAAGCATCCGAAGAAGCCAAGAAAGACATTTGGGTCCAAACCTGTTGCCCTCGTGGCTAGCTTGGTTTTATTGGCAGGGCTTACTCTATCTTGTGGGAGTCTCAATGTCGGTGAGGTGCAGCCGGCAGATATCTGCAAATGTACGCCTCTTGAGCCAGACCTTGCCGATTACCGGCACGCCGAGAAACATGTCCCTATCCCCGTCATGGTCGCCACCGAGATTACGATCGACACCATTTACACCTGGCCCCAGACCGATCCCGGTTCTCTCGACCCACCCCGAACCGGGAACGAACTCCAAGTGTTCCATGTTGCTGTGGCATTTCTGCAGGAAGCGAGCGTTAACAGCGTGGACTGCGATATGCACCTTGAGATTTCCCAAACGGCGGATAAGAATGCCCGCCGAGTGATCGTGGAAACACCTGTTGACACCGAGTTTTGCAGTGCGCGAAAAAATATTCAAGCGCAATTGGCAAAACATGGATTCCGCCTTGACGCGGAGCATGGCGGCGAACTGCCGCAAGCTTTGCCCGCGGACGTCTTGGGAATGGCATTTGAAGATTTTGATCACAGCGCCATAGGTCTCCAACGCGGATCTGCGCAGGTTGCAACAGTATGGGAACTCCACCCGGCCACTGTGAATTTGGCACCCTGAAGGCTCACTCCTATACCGAGTTTACGTACATCCTCCAGGAAGCGATATACTCCGGCTCAACAAGAGGAGGCAATCCATGCCGCAAAAAGTCATCGAAATCGTCGGATCTTCCAAAGAGAGCTTCGCCAAAGCCGCCGAGAATGCCGTTGCCGAAGCCGCCAAGACCGTTCGCAGCAT
>CATPAM010000522.1 GCA_955651735.1 Candidatus Acidiferrales bacterium
CCGCGAGGGGCTCAGCGATAGGCGGCAATGCCGATTTACAAGCCCCGCAACGCCCTATGCTGGCCAGATATTTCGCTGGAATGCGGTTCTTCTGCCCGCAATGGCTGCACGCACGGATGACAGGCATACAAATCCTCCGTCAACGCTCAATTAACGCCAAACATTGGATGCCACAGCGCACACCGAAGGCTTCTCGAGCCTCAGTGATCCCCCCTACTGCGAGCAGCGCCTGCCTTGACCGATTTAGGCCAGCGGTCGATCGTCATGCCCAAAAAGCAAAGGCCCCGCCTTGCGACGGGGCCTCTGCCATGAACCGGAAGGGCTTACTTCCCGAAGTGATAGACCAAGCCGCTCTGGATGCGCAGGTTGTTTTGCTTTGCGCCGCCAAAATGCGTGTACAGATACTCAAACTGGATCGCTCGGAACGACAGGTGGCGCGTCAACTGCACGTCCGCGCCGCCGCCGAACGTCATGGCGAACGCGTTCGTCGACACCGACGGGACACCTGTTGCGCTGGCCGTCGCCCTTTCCCCGCCGAACAGCACTTGCGCGTACGGGGTCAAGCGGCCGTGAGTGCGATACGTCAGCCGCGGCCCGAACAGGTAGTTGATTTCATGAGACGACGTGCCCGACGGCAAGCCGGTGACTCTACAGCCTCCGACGTCGCCGACAAGTCCGAGCCAGCTATTCATATTGACCGCAAACGTGCCGCCTGCACCTTGGCAGCTGGAGCTCGGAGCACCCTGGCCAGGATAGATTCGGACATACTGATATTGTCCGGAGATTTCCATGCCCCGGGTTTCCTGGGCCTGAGCGACACTGCTCGCGAGCAAAGCGAACCCAAACAGAATGAACAATTTACGCATTCTTTCCTCCATAAAGACATCCCCACGCGGGGTAGTACTATTACTATCATCCCGAACGCGGCAGGCAGCAGCAAGCCACGATTTTTTTGGTGTTTCCCGAGGGTAAACAGTGGAGCGAACCGCCACTGTCTCGAACTCCCCGGCCGCAACAGGCCGCTCTAGGCTTCGCCGACGAAGCTCTGCGAGCCAATCCGAGTCCGAGCCCAAGTTCGGGCCACCAGCCGCCCCAGGAAGAATCGGCGGGACGGCGGGAGGAATGTGCGTCCGCGGCACCGTCAGGCGGCAAAATCGCTCGAGACGATTTTCACGGCTCGGCGAGGCAAGTACCCTTGTACTGTTTTCGATTGGACAAATGTGGTACCTTCATGCCATTGTCAAGCGTTCGAGGAGAATCCAGAATAGCGTTTGTGTGGACCCTGTTCGTCGCAGCCTTCTCTGCGGTTTCATCGGTTCACTTCAGCATTCTGTTCACACGCGCAGTTGCTCTTTCGGCGGTCGATTGCGGTAATGCAAGACGAATGATTGCGGCGAGCGCGCTTCGGCGGCCGCGAGCGAGGTAGCTGGTCCCCATGGCGATACTTCACTTTCGGTGTAAAGAACGACGCCGCACAGTGCGGGTGATGCTGGCCGTGCCGCTGCGCGTGAGCGGGAAGACGGAAATCGGCGAGAGATTTTCGGTGCGGGCGATGTCGCATTCGGTGAGCCTGCACGGCGCATCGGTCGAACTGGAGCAGGGCGTGGTGCTGGGCGAAATACTGCAGCTCGAAAACGAAATCACCAAAGAAATAGTAGAAGGCAAAGTGGTGTCCATCCGCAGGGCGCGCGACGGCAAGCGCTACGTCGCGATCGAATTCACGGAAGCGGATCCGAATTTCTGGCACATGGCGTTTCCCACCCCGGGCACGAGACCGATGCGCCGCCTGATTTCCTCCAAAGTTTCCTCGCTATAATTCGCGAGCATTTTTGTTGTGCCCCATTCGCGAAAATCGCGCGCCGAAAATCCGCGCAACTCGCCTGCGAAAAATCAAGCAAGCCTGGCTGGAAAAACTCCGCAAAAAATCGGACTGATTTCGGATTCCCACGGATTGCTGCGCGAAGAAGCGCTGCACGCGCTGCACGGCTCGGATCTGATCATCCACGCCGGCGACGTGGGCGATCCGAAAATACTGGAGGCGCTGCAGCAGATTGCGCCGGTGGTGGCGGTACGCGGAAATGTAGATACTGCGGATTGGGCGAAATCATTGCCGGAGACGGCGGTGGCAGAGGCCGGAGCGGTACATATTTATGTGCTGCACGATTCGAACGCACTGGATTTGGATGCGAAGGCGGCGGGATTTCACATTGTAGTGAGCGGGCATTCACACAAGCCCGGTCGCAGCGAGCGAGATGGAGTTATATACATAAATCCGGGGAGCGCGGGGCCGCGGCGATTCAGTTTGCCGATTACGGTGGCGCGGCTGGATTTGGGAGTGAAGCCCTGGAGCGTGGAGTTTGTTGATTTGGAAAAAGAGCGTAGAGTGAAATGCGGTTCCAAGGGATTTTGACTCTTTCGAATGACGCGGCGACGCGACGGAGTGCGAAGATGAAAAAGAAGAGCAAGAAGAGTGGCAAGAGGAGTGGCAAGAAGAAGGCAGCGAGCAAGAGCCGAATTTCGGCGAAAGCAAGATTGAGCGCGAAGAGCGGGAAGAAAAAATCAGCGGCGAAGCACAGAGCGGCGCCGAAAAAACGAGTGGGCCGTTCGCGGCAAGCCGCGATGGGCAGCCGGAATGTAG
>CATPAM010000523.1 GCA_955651735.1 Candidatus Acidiferrales bacterium
ACATTTGCAATTGCGGCGGCGAATTGGTTTTGGGTGCGGGGACGCACGGCGCCTTTGACCGGGGCACAATGAGCACTTCTGCGAAAAGTCTTTGATGGCCTTGGAAACAAAGCGGAATCGTGACAATATCCACGGCAGAGTGAGCTCAACAGTGATTTACGTGCGACAGCAAAAGGGAAAAAGCATAATTCGCAACGTTTTGCGGAGCGGCTCCATTGCCGCCGGGCTGGTTTTGTGTTGTGCGATGAACATTTTTGCGCAAGAAGCGACGAAGCACGCGATTTTATTTGACGACATGATCCAGATGCATCGTGTGGACAATCCGACAATTTCTCCGGACGGCAAATGGGTGGCCTTTGCAGTGGCGACTCCGGATATGAGCACGAATCGCAATGCGAGCAACATTTGGATTGTTTCCACTGGAGGCGGGGAGGCGCTGCAGCTTACGCAAAGCGGGCACGATTCTTCGCCCGCGTGGTCGCCGGACGGAAAGACGCTGGCGTTTTTGTCGTCGCGGGAAGGAAATTCGCAGGTGTACTTGCTATCGATGGAGGGCGGCGAGGCCCATGCGGTGACGCACCTATCGACCGGTGCGGATATGGCGAAGTGGTCGCCGGACGGGAAGACGATTGCGTTCAGGTCCTCGGTCTATCCGGATTGCAAGGACGATGCGTGCAACAAGAAGCGCGACGAGGAGAAGGAGAAAAGCAAAGTAAAGGCACGCGTTTACCAGCAGCTTTTGTACCATCATTGGGACCACTGGTTTGAGGGCAAGCGCAGCCACTTGTTTGTGGAGCCGGCGGACGGCAGCGGCGAAGCGCGGGATTTGAATGCGGGGGCAAATTACGATGTGCCTCCTGACCAGCGAGGCGGCTCGGACGACATCAATTTTTCACCAGATTCCAAGGAGATTTGTTTCACGGCGGTTACGGACAAAGTGGAAGCCATCAGCACCAATGGGGATTTGTTTCTTGTGCCGGTGGCGGGAGGCGAAGCGAAACGGATCACCCCGAATCCAGCATTCGACGGCAATCCTGTGTACTCGCCGGATGGGCGCTTTATCGCGTATCACGCGCAGTTGACGCCGGGATATGAAGCGGATCGCTGGCGGGTGATGTTGTACGACCGGCAGAGCGGCAAGAGCGAGAACCTTACCGAAGGCTTTGACCGCAGCGCGAACGAACTGAATTGGTCGGCGGACAGCAAGACGATTTTCTTTACGGCGGAGAACGAGACGCTGCAACCGGTGTATGCGATGGCGACGCGCGCAGGCGCGGAGCCGAAGAAACTTATCGCCGATGGTTTCAATTCGGGATTGACGATCAGCGGCGACGGGAAGACTTTAGCATTTGAGCGAAGCAGCTTGACCATGCCGGCGGAAGTATTTGTCGCGGGCAGCGACGGCTCCGCGGCGCGGCAGATCACGCACCAGAATGAGCCGATCCTGGCGAAATTGGACATGAACGCGCCGGAAACGTTTTGGTTTGAGGGCGCGGAGGGCGCGCGCGTGCAGGCGATGATGATTCGTCCGCCGCATTTCGATGCTGCGAAGAAATATCCGTTGCTCGTGCTGCTGCACGGCGGGCCGCAGAGCATGTGGTCGAACGCGTGGGGATATCGCTGGAACGCGCAAGTGTTTTCGGCCGGCGGCTACGTGACGTTGATGATCAACCGGCGCGGGTCGACCGGATACGGACAGAAATTCACGGACGAAATCACGAACGATTGGGACGGAAAAGCGTACGTGGACGTGATGAAGGGTGTGGATACGGTGCTGGCGAAATATAAGGTCGTCGACGGAACGCGTATGGCGGCGGCGGGCGGATCGTACGGCGGATACATGGCGGATTGGATCGCGACGCACAGTGGGCGGTTCAAGGCGATCATCAGTCACGCGGGCGTTTGGGACAACTTCTCGATGTACGCGACGGAGGAGTTATGGTTTCAAGAACACGAGATGCAGGGCACACCGTGGACAAACGGGGAGAGTTATCGAAAGTGGGCGCCGCTGACGTACGCGGTCGATCTGGCGAAATTCAAGACCCCAACGCTGGTGATTTGCGGGGAGCGCGATTATCGCGTGCCGTACACGCAATCGCTGGAATTTTTCAATGCCCTGCAAAGGCAGGGCGTGCCCTCGAAGCTGACGGTCTTTCCGGATGAGGGGCATTGGATTTTGAAACCGCAAAACGCGCAGTTTTGGTACAAGACGTTTTTTGATTGGCTGGGTCAGTGGGTGAAGTAGGGAGTTCGCTACGTCACGCCAGCAAACGCTGAATCGAGCGGCGCAAGAATCGGAAAAGATGGAAGAGCAGGTAACCGGCCAGCAGGATCAAGAACGCGACGACGACGATGGTTGCCGTGGGATGAACGGTGGCCATCCAAGTGAGCCACACCGCTAGCGCATCTTCTCCCAAACTGAGCAACCAATTGCTGAAAGGCTCTGGGCTGGTGTTGACGGCAGCGCGGGTGCTTGCCTTTGTGCCGTGAGAGGTCAACGCCACGCCACCGGCAAGGAGCGCGGCGCCCCAGCGCCACTCTGGTGGAGCAGCGACGGTGGCGCTATAGGCGAGAAGAGCTGCGGCGGGCGGGCGGATCAAGGTGTGGACGACATCCCAGATGGTGTCGACGTAGGGAATTTTGTCGGCGAGGAATTCAACTGCATAAAGCGCGAGTGCGATGCCCAGAACCCACGGATGCGAGAGCACTTGCAGCGAAGTCGGCAAATGGATGATGCCGTAACGCTGAAGAAGGCCGAGGGTCGCGATGGTCGCGTAGAGATTCAGGCCGGAAGAAAATCCGGCGCCAAGCGCGAGGCCGAGAGTTTGCAGCGGATTCACGTTTTATAAAGCGTCGGCTTTGCGCAACTGCTCCTTCATTCCCACCCAACTCTGACGAGAGGATTCTTCCGCGGTGGCAGCGCCGCGCCAGTGGGTCTCGAGGCTGACGGCATAGTGGTAGCCGTCGCGCTTGAGCGCCCTGAATTGACCGACCCAGTCGATTACACCGGCACCCATGGCAGCCCAGCCAGGCTCCTTGGAATCTATAGGTTTGGATATTGCCTTGATGTCCTTACAGTGGCAATGGCCGATGCGGCTTTTCGGCAGGAGATTGTAGCCGCCGGGGTACGGCGTTTCACCGCGCGCTGCGGCATTGCCGGGATCCCAATTGAGCATGAAGGAAGGTGATTGCACGGCGGCAAGAGTTTGTGCGGCTTCGGCGGCGATCGCCGTGTTGCAGGCAAATTCGTTTTCGAGGATCAGGATAATTCCCTGCTTGCTTGCTGTGTTTGCCGCTTCCAGCAATTTCGCATTAATGGCCGCGCGGTACGGCACAGGATCTTCCAGGCGCCAGAAATCGAAGCAACGCACTCGGTCCGTGTGAAACGCTTTTGCCAGGGCGATACTGCGATCGAGGACTTCGCCCTGCTGATCGTAGGTGAAGTCGGCGTTGAATTGCGCACCCTTGGGGCTGAACTTCGATTTGGGAGCGCCGGGCCAGTCCACTTTGAAGAGCGGGCTGGCGATATCGGTCACACGTAGCTTGTATTTTTCCAGGAGGCGGCGCGCTTCGGCGGTCTCCGCGGCATCGAGGTTGAGAATATTTTTGTTCCACATGCCGCGGAGTTCGATCCACTCTATGCCGAATTCGCGGGAAGCGACTTCACAGGAGCGGCCGAAATCCTGGCCGAGTTCATCGTTGATGACCGCGATCCGAAATGGCGACGTCATACGGTCAGCCCCAGCTTTTCCCGGAGATATTGCTTGTTCGCCGCGGCAGCTTCCTTGGGACTGTGGGCGTTATCGGATACTCCGTCGAGCTCGACGACCGCCCAACCGCGGAAATTTACTTTACGCAGGGCTTCGAAAACGGCTGGGACGTCCACCAGTCCATGTCCTAGCTCGACCCAGCGATAGGAATGCTGGGTGTCTTTCCCAAGGGGGAGGTGCTCTACGTCCTTGATGTGCAGAAAGAGCAGGCGATCATGGAATTTCTCGATTGCTTTTACAGGGTCGCCGCCACCTTGAAAGTAGTGGGCGATATCCAATTCCAATTTGACGTAGCGCGGATCCGAAAGACTCATGATTTGATCAAGCTCCTCGGGGCGCTCGCCGAGCGAGCCCATGTGATTGTGATATCCGAGCGGGATTCCGAGATCAGCGGTGCGCTTGCCGAGCTCGGTGAGGGCTTTCCCCAACAGTTTGAAATCCGCCGGGGTTGCAGCCCGGCGCTTCGGGAGATTGTCGATGATTTGGAGGTAGAGTCCGCCGGCGTCGCGTAAAAACTTGGCGTGCGCCGTGTGCTCGGCGATGCTCTTTTTCGCGGCCGCGGCGTCGCTGAGCAAATCGCCGCTGGACAGCGCAACGAACTTCAGCTCGTGCTGGCTGAGCAGATCGCGCACCGCTGCGGGACTGCCAAACTCGGCGATGCTGTTGGAGCGCAACTGTATGCCGCGAAAACCCACGGCGGCGATTTCGTCGATGGCCTGGCAATCATTGCCGCCCCAGGTGATCGCCGCGTACCCCAAATGTATTTCGGAAGGCGCGGGCGTGATGGGGGTGTCAAAGTGCGAGAGGTCCATCGGAGGATATAGGCGTTCACGCGCGAAAAGCGTGCCGCAGGGAAATGCCGAGGCTGCCGCCATGGCACTCATTGCGCCGAGAAACTCGCGTCGCGGCATGCGATGCGTCATGGGTCCTCTTTCTCTGGTCCCGACAACCGACACCTCATATGATTACGAACAACACCTACGTCGCGTAGCCGTCAGGGTGCGCGCGCCGCCATTCCCACGCGCTGCGGACGATCGACTCAAGCGTGGGAAATTGCGGCTGCCAACGCAAATCGCGCTGGATGCTGCCTGAGCCCGCCACCAGCACGGCCGGATCGCCGGGACGCCGCGCCACTTCGCGCGCGGGTATCGGATGCCCGGTTACGCGGCGAACTGTTTCGATCACTTCGCGAACGCTATAGCCACGGCCGGTGCCGAGATTGTAGAAGAGCTTGTCGCGCTGGCGCAACGCATCGAGCACCAGGATATGCGCGCTGGCGAGGTCGCTCACATGAATGTAATCACGGACGCAGGTGCCATCCGGAGTGGGATAGTCGGTGCCGAAGATGGAGACGTGTCCGCGCTTTCCGAGCGCGACTTGCAACGTGAGGGGAATCAAGTGCGATTCCGGCACATGGTCCTCGCCTAAATCGCCAGCGGCTCCCGCGGCGTTGAAATAGCGGAGGCAGGCGTACCGCAAGCCGTGGATGCGGTGAAACCAGGCGAGCATTCGCTCGACCAGCAATTTGGACTCCCCGTACGCGTTCGTGGGGCGCAGCGGATCGGTTTCTTCGATAGGTGTGCGATCGGGCGTGCCGTACAGCGCGGCCGTAGAGGAAAACACCATTCGTTGCACTTTGTGCGCCAGCATCGCTTCCAACAAGGTGAGGGAGTTAACCGTGTTGTTGCGAAAATATTTCTCGGGAACCTGCATGGACTCGCCGGCTTCGATGAATGCGGCGAAGTGCATCACCGCATCGAAGCGGTATTCTTGAAAAATGCAATCCAGCGCGGTCCGGTCCGCGGTGTCCGCAACGATTAGCTTTGCGCCTGCGGGGACGGCTTTCTTGCTGCCGTGCGAGAGATTGTCGCAGACGACGACTTCGCAGTCCTTGGCAAGGAGCTGCTCAGTGACTACGCTGCCGATGTACCCGGCTCCTCCAGTGACAAGAACGCGATCGGCCATGTGGCTTGGTTCCTTTGCGGCGTCAGAGTTCTGAGCTTGCCCGAAAACCAAAGGATTACATCAAGAATTGAGCGCGAGCGCCAGCATGCATCTGAGGTGACGTGTTCGACTGTGGCGCTAGTCGCCTCGAAGGGGCCGAACCTGCGCAATCGCAGCGCGCAGCGCGCGCAATACCTCATCGATCTCGTCGGGACCTTTGTATTTGTGACGAGGCCAGAAGAAACCCTTTAGGCCGTCGCCCTTTGTGCGCGGGACGATGTGCATGTGAAAATGCGGCACGCTCTGGCTGACGCGATTGTTGGCTGCGATGAATGTCCCCTCCGCGTGCATGCCCAACTCGACTGCGGCGGAAAGCATTCGCACATTGGCAAACAGTGGTGCGAGAAGAGAATCCGGCAAGTCTTGGATGGTTTCGGAGTGGTTGCGAGAGATAAGCAGGCAGTGGCCGGGAAATAAAGGTCGATGGTCGAGAAAGGCAATGGTGTGCTCGTCCTCAAAAACGCGAAAAGCGTCGTCATGATGCGCAATTTTGCAGAAGGCGCAGTGCGGGTCAAAGATGCCGGTTTGCTCGCTCATGTGCGGTCAGGGCCGATCGCTTTGCAAAAAGCACGCATCAGCCTAGCGCGGAAAACAACAGATTCTTCCACTTGGGAATGTCGAGGCTCCAGCATATATGGACTTTGCGCTCGCGTTCGACAGTATCCGCCCAGGCATCGCTATTCCGAGAGTCGGCGGCCACGTCCAAGCGATCGACGACCGTCATACCGCGCGTGAGCTCGCTGGAAACCTCGATTTCGACGTAGTGCTCGCTGGACGCGCTGCAAAGCGCGGGATTCAGTGTGATGCCCATCGCCACGGGATCCGGCAGCGACATGCCCCTTTGCCCAGTCTGCTTGAAGAAAGCTTCCACAGCCGTGCTGTTGCAGCGTATTGCGAATTCCGCGATGGGATTTTTCAGCGCGAGCACGCGTTCCGTTTCGTGCGGATTTAGTACGGCGCCCCCGCGGCACAACTGCCAGCCCACCATTTCCAGGGGCAGCCCAGAGCGGAACACGATGCGCGCCGCTTCCGGATCCACCCAGATGTTGAATTCCGCTGCAGGAGTTACGTTGCCTTCGCAGCAAGGCGCACCGCCCATCACCACACAGCGCTTCACCAAAGCCGCGAGTTTCGGCTCGCGCAGCAGGGCCATGGCCACATTCGTGAGCGGACCCAGCGTGACGATCTCAATGCCGGGATTTTCGCGCACCGTCTGAATCAGCGCGTCCACGGCGTGAACGGGGTCTGCGCGTCGCTTCGCGGGCTTGTACCCGTGATCGCCCAGGCCGTCAGCGCCGTGAAACCAATCCGCAATCACGAGTTTCCGCAAAAGCGGAGCTTCTGCGCCGGAGTAAACCGGCACGTCCGAACCGCACAGTTCTGCGGTGAAGAGGGCGTTGCTGGTAGCCTGTGCGACCGGAACGTTCCCGGCGACCACGGTTATCGCGGCCACCCGAACGTCGCGGGAACGCAACGCCATGATCAGCGCCACGGCGTCGTCCGAGGCTGTGTCGGTATCAATCAGAAGCGTTCGCGTCATGCAGGGAGCGCCGCAGACGAAGTGTTACGCCGGCAATTTTGCGCGGCCCAGTGTGTACCCTTTGCTTCGTTCCAGCCAGAAAATTCTGCGTTCGTCCGCGAAGCACCCTTGGGCATTGTCTGCAGAGCTGCTCTCCCGTAAATCGGTGCTATGAATAAACTGGCCAACAACCAGAGCACATCTGGCCCCATCCAGTATTCGCTGGGGTATTTGGATTTCACTTGCCTCGCCACACCGTAGCTAGCTCTCTCGCACCAAAAATGTTCTAAAATCAGGGTAGTAGCAGCGCGCCCGTAGCTCAGTTGGATAGAGCGTCTGCCTTCTAACAAAGAAAGCATAAGTCCTAAATGCTTTGCTGAGCGTCGCTTACAGGCTCTCTCTCCCGAAAATCTCGCCCCCAGTTGTACCGAAGTTGTGCCGAATTCACTGCGTTGCCTCGGCTACGAGAAGGTCTGCTCATTACGTGTCTCGTCTCCTTACAGCATAAGTGTCCCAGTGACGCCCGTGCGCTGTCCTGTCAAGATCCCACGATGCCGTTTCTGGCCAGTGACGGGCACTTGATTACGCGACCACACGTCCACTGGCATGTTGATTGGAGCGCAACGTGAGTAACGCTGAAAAAACTATTCGTATCTCGGCGCGACTATCGGATCGACACCCGCCCGGCGCGCAGGTAAATAGCACGCCGACAATGCAATCGCGACGATACGACGATGGCAGCCAGGAGGCGCGTTGCGGTGTCACACATTCCTGTGTCTCCGCATCGAACCGGGCGACATCAGCATGGAAAAACCTGTCCCCTTGGCTTCTTGCCAGTCCGTCAGGGGCATTTGTGCCAGCGTCGAAGCCATAACTGCAACTCACTCCGAACGGCCCAAGGCTTAAGCAAGGCTCCATCCCTATTGACACATATAGAT
>CATPAM010000524.1 GCA_955651735.1 Candidatus Acidiferrales bacterium
ATGGACGAAATGCCAAGGCTTCAAAGCGGACCTGAGAAATTCGGACGTCCGGCATTATAGGGGGGCCTCGGGAAACGCAGCCTTGGTGGAATTGTGACCCCGCCTCGCAGACCGAAAGGGCGAGAACGGTAACCCTCCACCTTCAAGGCTGGCGCGCCCGAGCTCTATCCCAACCCAGAGGAAACGGGGAGAAACAGATAGGCTGAACCTCCGGAGTATGGCGCTTGCCCTCGACCCAACCAGCGGTACGCCCGCCCTTCTCAAACACTCTTTTTCGGCTCGATCTTACGATTCACCAATCTCGACGATATGAGGAGACGCATCGTCAGCATTCCTTCAAGGCGATAAACGCTCGTTGCAGCCAGAGGCTGAGATTATCTTGGAGCATCTAGGGCTAATTTGGTTTGACACGTTTCAAGAGTATTTGGTTAACTCCCAGATTACGTTGATCGAGAAAGGAACCTTGCCGTGCATTCTCGTCGAAAATTTCTGACTCAGGCCGGAGTTATGGCTGCGTGCACAATGAGCACGCCTGCTCTCGCGGCGGCTGAGAAAGCAGCGGACTTTCCCGCGCCGGAGACGGTGAGCCTGTGCGGCGAATGGTGGTTTCGGACTGATCCTGGAAGTGTTGGTCAGGAGCAGCGTTGGTACCGGACCGATGAACTCATCAGTGCCTGGCACAAAGTGCGCGTGCCTCACACCTGGCAAGTTGACCCCACTTTTATTGACTATCGCGGTGTCGCCTGGTATCAGAGAACCTTCGTCGCTCCGAGTGAATGGCAAAACTCTGCGGTGCGGATCGAATTTGAGGCCGTATTCCACACATCCGCAATCTGGGTAAATGGGGAACTGGCAGGAGAGCATGTACGCAAGGGTTACACGGCGTTCGTGCTCGATATCACTCGTCTGCTCCGCTGGGGAAGTTCCAACACCATCGCTGTGCGCGTTGATAGTGCGTTCAATAACAGCATGGTGCCTAGGGGACGTTCCAGTGATTGGGCGCATGACGGAGGCATCTATCGGCCGGTGCAACTGCTCATTACGCCGAAGACTTTTGTGGAGCGCGTTGAGCTCGAAGCTTCTCCCGATCTCGCCAGCGGAGACGGAAAGCTTACTCTCACAGCGTATCTCCGAAATACGAGTTCGAAGTTGTGGATGGGACGAGCCTTATTTCGAATTGTCGACGATGAGACCGGGCTTACAGTGCTGACAAGTCCAGATACTTCAAATCTCACCATTAAGAGCGGCGCAACCCAGACACCAAAATTTGAAGCTATGCTGCCGAAAGCGAAGTTGTGGCATTTCGATCATCCGAATCTCTATCGGCTTGTTTTTTCAATCGTAAGCGGACAGGAGGCTCATCAACTCACAGCTACATTCGGGGTCCGGAAACTAGAGACTAAGGGCGGCAGATTCTATTTGAACGGCGAGTGCGTGCGGCTGATGGGCGTTGAGCGCATGGCGGGGAGCAATCCGGAATTTGGAATGGCCGAGCCCAGTGGATGGATCACACACGATCATGACGACTTGAAACATCTGAATTGTATCTTTACGCGCGTTCATTGGCCTCAGGATAAGAGGGTTCTCGACTACTGTGATCGGCACGGCATTCTGATGCAGACTGAAATTCCGGCTTGGGGCCCAGACACTTTTAACGGCATGGGAGCCGAGCCTGATACCGATATCATGGAAAACGGTTTGGAACAGTTGAGGGAGATGATCGCGCGCGACCGGAACCACCCCTCGGTGGTGGTCTGGGGCCTTTGCAACGAGATTGGCGGACAAAATCCTCCTGCATATCGATTCGTGAAACATATGCTGGAGGAGGCGAAAAGGCTGGATCCTAATCGGCTTTGTTCTTATGCTTCAAACTCCTTGGGCGAAACTCCGGAACGTGACGCAGCTGGATTGATGGACTTCATCGAAACAAATGAATATTTCGGAAGCTGGGCTCCCGGACCTCCGGTGGCAGTGGCTAAGCATCTGGATGACCTGCACGCCGCATTCCCCGGCAAGCCCGTTGTTATTTCAGAGTATGGATACTGCGCTTGTACTGAAGACCGTCCGGAAGGCGACGAGCACAGGATCGAAATTCTGCGAACCCACGACGCGGCAATCCGCTCAAGGGATTTCGTCGCTGGCGCCATTTTCTTCTGCTACAACGACTATCGCACGCACGTCGGTGATCGCGGTGTGGGCGCACTGAAGCACCGGGTTCACGGCGTCGTGGATCTTTATGGGGCGCAAAAAGCCTCTTACGAGGTGCTGCGCCGGGAATCGAGTCCGGTCGAATCGTTAAGCGCGGACAACCACTTGAACGCCTTCCAACTGCAGCTAAAAACCCGTCATGATGTTCCGATGTACACTCTTCGGGGCTATAAGCTCAGGGGAATTTTCTATGGCGAAGGCGACATCCCGGTAGAGGAACAAGAGGTAGAATTTCCGGAAATCGTCTCCGGTGGGGATATCACAGTCGATCTGACATTCAGCCAATCCGATGTACCACTGCATGTAAAATTTGATGTTTTGCGACCTACTGGTTTTTCGGCCTATTCCCGGGATTGGAAACCTTAAGTCACGTTTGCTCAAATAGCTGCTTGCGCAACAACGGATTCTTGACAAGAACATGACTTCGACCGGTTCGCAGAAACACCGCACCCGCAGCTTCGGATAGCTGATTATGCTGAGATTGCTGGTTTGGTTTATCTGCTTTTTTTCTCTACCGCTGCATGCTCCGCAACGTGACAACTTCTCAGCCTGGTTCGTTGATTCGCTGGTGAAAGTCTTTCCTGACAGCCCAGCAGCAACATCAACAGTTGAGCTGGCTCTGGTATCAGCTCGCAATGGCCACATCAGTCTGCAGGTCGCGTTGCGGTCCGAATCACACCGAGTGATACGGGTGCGCGTCATTGCTCCGCGCTTAGAGAATGCGGCACTTAAGGTCCAGACTTACCGAGTAGGAACCGTAAAGGTGAAATCCCATCCTACCGACACACCCTTGGACGAAGTGGTGCGTTCGGAAGTGGGTCCCTATCCCGATCCCTTGTTTCCGCTAGAGAAAGAAATCGCCTTGGAGGCATCCCGCACCGAGACATTATGGGTTTCCGTATTCACGCCGGAGGACGCGCGGCCGGGGATTTATCGCGGCGTGGTCGAGATCGACGCCGGGAAGCAGAAGTTAAAGCTTCCCTTTCGCATAGAAGTTTTCGCTGCAACCGTGCCGAAAAACCAGAAGCTCTGGGTAACGAGTTGGCTCTGGTTTGAACACGAGCTGATGGCGAAGCACTATCCGCAATTGAAGTCCGATCCGAATCGCTACTGGAGAGTATTGGAAAACATAGGGCGGACGATGGCGGAGTACAAACAAAATGTTGTGTTTGTTCCAGTGCGGACGCTGGCTAAAGCGCAACTGGCGGACGGCGCCGTCCAATACGATTTCGGCTTAGTCGACCGCTGGATTGAGATCTTCGACAAAGCCGGTTTGGCGCACATGATCGAGGGCGGCCACTTGAGCGGACGGCTTGGCGGCGGGTATGACTCGCCGTATGTGATCCCGACGGACCTGGTAGAAAACGGTCAGATTGTGAGTAAGGATCTGCCTGCAGACGATCCGCGTGCAGAACAGAATCTCCGGGAGTTCTTGCGGCAACTTCGCAATCACTTGAAAGAGAAAGACTGGCTCAGCCGTTATGTCCAGCACGTTCACGATGAGCCGCATGGAGCCGAGATGCCTATCTACCGGCACTTTGTCCACATCGTCAGCGAGGAACTGCCGGGAGTGCCGACCCTGGACGCCATAAGCTTGAGCGAAGATATTTCCGCACAGGAGGAAACCACGATCTGGGTGCCTAAACTCGGCACATTCGATGAACGGCTGGATGCAATCGCAGCGCATACGGCGCGTGGAGGCCAAAGTTGGTACTACATTTGTCTGGATCCGCGCGGCAAATACCTCAATCGGTTTATCGACTTCCCGACGCTCAAGGTGCGGCTGCTGCCCTGGTTGAACTATCGGTGTGGGCTTACTGGCTACCTACACTGGGGCGGGAATTTCTGGACGGATCGGCCGTTCGAAAACCTTCAGCCTGATTGGGGTGGAGGGTTCGTTCTTCCCGCCGGTGATAACGCTATCGTGTACCCCGACCCAGAACACGACGGGGTCTTCATATCTGTGCGTCTCGAAGTGATGCGAGAGGGCATCGAGGATTACGAACTGCTAATGGAATCTGCTCGACGGGCTCCAGAACGCACCGACGCACTGGCCCGAACGGTTATGCCTGCATTCACCGATTACATACGCGATGTGAGTCAGTTCCGAAAGTTCGAGCGCAAGCTGCTTGTGCTGGCGGCGGAGGCGCAGAGGGAATGATAGGGAATGATAAGGTAGCAGATACTTCTACTCGGAGAATACAAGAATGCCCAGTCAGGTCAAGACATTCGCTCTCTTAACTGGTCTCCGCGGAGCAGCCTCCATCAGACTGCGACCTCAGCAAAAGTCTCGATCCAGTGTAAGGAAAAGAAGCCGGTGCGCGTCGCATTCGATGTTCAGCGTCCCACGGGATTTTCGGCTTTCACGAAGATATGGACGCCTTAAGAGCGCCCGCAAGATCTTAGAAAACCAGATGCGGAACTACTCCTGGAGCTCAGGTGCAGCATCACAGTCCAGGATTTTGGTTAAACAAGCACAGGAGATTGCAGAGTGAAAGATCCTTCCCCAACTGAACGGGTACGCGCCTGGGAAGAGACCGTAACGATCCAAACATACCCCGCGCCCGCTCCGGATCGCAATCCCATGTTTCTGGACAAGCGCGTTTATCAGGGCAGCAGCGGAAAAGTGTACCCGAACCCTTTTACCGACCATATCTCAGACACCGAGTTCGACAAACCGTATCGGGCGATTTTTCTAGAGAATGAATTCATCCGTATCATGATCTTGCCGGAGATCGGTGGACGGATTCACATCGGGCAGGACAAGACCAATAATTACGATTTCTTTTATCGGCAAAACGTTATCAAGCCAGCGCTCGTCGGCCTGCTGGGGCCTTGGATTTCCGGCGGGGTGGAGTTCAACTGGCCCCAGCACCACCGACCTTCCACATTTATGCCTGTGGATCATCAGATTGAAGAGCACGAAGACGGGAGCTGCACGGTCTGGCTCAGCGAACACGAACCAATGAACCGGATGAAAGGTATGGTCGGGATTAAGGTGCATCCGGGGAAAAGCATCATAGAAGCCAAAGCTCAGCTATATAACCGCACTCCATTCGTCCAGACATTTCTGTGGTGGGCTAATGTCGCCGTGCAAGTGCACGAACAATATCAGGCCTTCTTCCCTCCAGATGTCGCCTACGTCGCAGACCATGCAAAGCGTGCCGTGTCTTCCTTTCCCGTAGCGCGAAACTTTTATTACGGCGTGGATTACACACCGGGGGTGGACATCACCTGGTACAAAAACATTCCCGTACCGACTTCGTACATGATACTCGACTCGAAATATGACTTTTTCGGTGGGTATGATCATCGACGACGCGCCGGCCTGGTGCACGTAGCGGATCGACATATATCACCCGGCAAGAAGTTGTGGACGTGGGGAAACGCGGAGTTCGGGTACATGTGGGGCCGCGAGCTTACCGATTCCGATGGACCCTACGTGGAGTTGATGGCCGGTGTTTTCACGGACAACCAACCGGATTTTTCATGGCTTCAGCCATATGAGACACGCACCTTCAGGCAATATTGGTACCCGATTCAAGAAATCGGACCAGCTAAAAACGCAAATCGGCTGGCCGCCGTAAACCTCGAAATGGAGGGACGTAAGCTGAAAGTCGGCGTGTTGACTACCGCAGCCGTTAAACAGCTTCGCGTGATCGTGACCGCGGGAGAACGCGTTGTTTTAGAGGAAACTCGGGATATTCAGCCGAATCAGCCCTTCATCGAAACAGTCGAGCTGTCGGCTGACTGCACCGCACCAGCTGTGCTCCTCCGTGTGCTTTCCTCCGACGGAAAGGAAATGATTCGATTCCGGCCCGAGGAAAAGCGGGGCGCTCCCTTGCCGGAGCCCGCCACGGAACCCCCGCCCCCCGCAGAAATCGCGACCATCGAGGAGCTCTACCTGATCGGGCTGCACTTGGAACAGTATCGCCATGCGACGCGTTTCCCTGAAGCGTATTGGGAGGAAGGGCTCCGCCGCGATGCACATGACGTGCGCTGTAACAATGCTATGGGATTGTTGTGCCTGCGCCGCGGCAAATTTCAGGATGCCGAACAATACTTCCGGCGTGCGATCACGCGGCTGACGCATCGCAATCCGAATCCTCGTGATGGCGAGCCATTTTATAGTCTTGGGCTCGCGCTGAAATACCAGGAACGCACGGAGGCCGCATATGCCGCTTTCTACAAATCCGTCTGGAATCAGGAGTGGCAATCTGCCGGCTGCTATGCACTAGCCACCATTGATTGCCAGCGCGGTGATTTCGAGCGGGCACTGGAGCACTTGAACAACTCGCTTTCCGTCAATCGATCGCATTTAAAGGCTCGCAATCTGAAGTCAGCCATCCTGCGCCAGATGGGCAGAAGTAAAGAAGCGCTCGATTTGGTTCAAGACACAATTGCCTTCGATCCGCTCGACCTATGGTCCGCTAACGAACTTGTAGCATTCAGCACCGCACGGCGTTGCTCCGGTTCAGACGATGCTGTTTTTAGTTCCTTGCTTCTGGAAACCCACGTCTGCCTGGATATCGCTTTCGACTACGCCGATGCCGGAC
>CATPAM010000525.1 GCA_955651735.1 Candidatus Acidiferrales bacterium
AATTAGCGAGGACCGTAGCGATCGCCCGGCTGGGCCGAAGTGCCTTCATCGAAGGGGACGCCAAGCAGGGCGAAATCCTCGTTGAGTTTTTCGAGGTCGGGCTGGTACGGGGCGCTTAGGAATGTCCTAATGCCAACGAAGGTCGGCGCGGTCTGCGCTCGCGCTGCTACTGGCAACGCAATTAACAGAAGCCCGAGCAGCCAGATGGCGTTGATTCGTTTAGACATAAACATCAGTACGACATCACGAGATGGATCAGTGTGCGCAGCGCGACGCCGGTCGGGCCTTTGGCGAGCCACGGCTTGGCGTCGTCGTTCCAGGCGGTGCCGGCTATGTCAAGATGGATCCAAGGCGAGTCCCCGGTGAATTCCTTGATGAACATGGCACCGGTGATAGCGCCGCCGCCCTTGCCACTGCCGATGTTCTGAATGTCCGCGACGGTGCCCTTGATGAACTCGCGGTAGTCGTCGTCGATGGGCATTTGCCACATTTTTTCCCCGGCGGCTTTGGCGCTGGCGAGCAGCTTGTCCGTGAAGGGCTGGTCGGAGCCGAAGACGCCGACGTTGATGTTGGAAAGGGCGACAACGATTGCGCCAGTAAGTGTAGCTGCATCAATCAAGTGCGTGGCGCCAAGCTGCTTGGCATAGTAGATGCCGTCGGCGAGGATTAGGCGGCCCTCGGCGTCGGTGTTGAGCACTTCGATGGTTTTGCCGGACATGGCGGTTTGGATGTCGCCGGGCTTTTGCGCGTGACCGCCGGGCATGTTTTCCGTGCTGGGCACAACGCAAATCACTTTGACATTGGGCTTTAGCGCCGCAAGCGCGCGCATGACGCCGAGCATCGTGGCGCCGCCCGCCATGTCGTACTTCATTTTTTCCATGCCGTCGGAAGGCTTGATGGAGATGCCTCCGGTATCGAAGGTGACGGCTTTGCCGATGAGACCGATGACCGGAGCACCGGTCTTGGGGTTGGCGGGCGTGTAGGTGAGCACCATCATGCGAGGCGGCTCGACGCTGCCTTGCGCGACGCTCAGGAGGGCGCCCATTTTGAGGTCGGCGATGCGCTTTTCGTCGAGGATGTCGACGTACAACCCGGCCTCTTTGGCCATCGCCGCTGCCTTTTCGCCTAACACCCTTGGTGTCAATATGTTGGAAGGTTCATTGACGAGGTCGCGAGCAAAGTTCTGGGCGTCGGCAATGACACGCCCGCGGGCGAGACCTTTCTCGGCGGCAACGCGATCTTGATCGGAAAATCCCGTTAAAGCAATGGAATCAAGGGACTTGGCGTCTTTCTTGTCGGTTTTGTACTTGTCGGATTCAAAGTTCGCGGCGAGAGCGCCTTCGGCGACGGCCTGTGTCGCAGCTTCGACGGGCTCGTTTTCGCGCAGAACGAAGGCGAACTGTTTGACGGAGCGAGACTTAATGTAGCGCAGGGCGGCACCGGCGATCCTGCGAAGCACCGCAGCATCGAATTTTTCCTGCTTCCCTGCTCCCACCAGCAGCAGGCGGGCGGCTTTCAGACCGCGAGGGGCATGCACGAGGGTCATTTCCAAGGGCTTGCCTGTCAGTTCGCCACTGCCGGCCAGCTTGCGGAGCAGACCCCCGGTAAGCTGATCGACTTCCGCGATGCGGCCCTGAACAGGGTCGGCATCTTCAAAGACATACGAGACCAAGGCATCGGTCTCGAGCGTGGCAAACGGCTTTGTTTCCAACGTGATCTGCATGGTTGCGTTATCGCCTCCGGTTGCGATACATAGCTTGATCGGCTTCCCTGCGTGCTTCCTTGGTGCGCTCGTCCTGGCGCCGGTCCCAAGTCTTCTTGCCTTGCGCTAATGCAATCTCGCACTTGGCGATGCCGTCGCGGAAATATATCCGCAGCGGAATTACGGTCAAACCCTTGGCCTCGGTCCGGCCGGCCAGCTTGTGAATCTCGTTCTTGTGCAGCAGCAGCTTGCGCGAACCCAGGGGCTCGTGGTTCCAGGGGCCGCCGGGCATGTACTGGGCAATGTGGGCGTTAACGAGCCAGGGGCCGGTGGCCTTGAAATCCACGTAGGCGTCGCGGATATTCGCCTTACCCTGGCGCAGAGCCTTCACTTCCGTGCCGTGGAGAACCAGCCCGGCCTCATATCGCTCGAGCAAAAGGTAATTGTAGGAGGCCGAGCGGTTTTGCGCCACAATCTGCTCTTTGCTTTTTTCAGCCTTTTCGCTCTTTTTTTGTGGTTTGGGCACTAGATCCAGTCATATGTTGCAGCAGCGTTAGATCTTAGCCGCGGGAGTTACTCTATGCAAGACGGCCAACCCGCAGCGCCTTGTCCGACTTCTAACCCGATGCTAGACTCGATTCCACTATCTTGAACAGAATCTGGAGAGTACATGCGCCGCTTTAGCAAGTTAATTGTTTGCCTGGGAGCAGGGCTGATGGCGGCGGGGTGCCCCAAGGGTAAGACGGATTACAGCCAAGGACGGAAAGCCGAGCATCTGCAGGATTACGACGCCGCGTACGACTACTATCAGAAAGCGCTGAAGAACGATCCCGAAAACGCGATATACCTGATCAAGTTCAACCAAGCAAGGTTTGAAGCCAGCACGCTGCACGTGAAAAACGGCGTGAAGTTGCGTGAGCGTGGGCAACTGGAAGCTGCGGCTACGGAGTTTCAGCGCGCGGTGGCCATCGATCCCTCCAGCCCGATCGCCGAGCAGGAATTGCGCAAGATGGTGAGTTTGATCGAAGAGAGGAATCGTGCGAACAACGCGGCCACGGAACCCCCCAAGGAGGATCACAGCGGCGAGCTGGCGCTGGCGTCCATGCCGCCGGAACTCAAGCCGCTCCCCCGCACGTCGATCAGCCTGACGATGGAGAAC
>CATPAM010000526.1 GCA_955651735.1 Candidatus Acidiferrales bacterium
GAGGCAGACGTGGCGAGCGCGTGGAAGCAAGACCCGGTGCTCAATCCCAAAATTATCCGTACAAAATCCGTACACATTGAGAAAGGCCCGGTCAACTAAATGAAAACACAGTCGAAATTTTGGCGGAGAGGGTGGGATTTGAACCCACGGTAGGGTTCCCCCTACACTCGCTTTCGAGGCGAGCTCTTTCAACCGCTCAGACACCTCTCCGCTGCTGCTGATGTAATCGTAGCAGACGCTTCGCACACTCAGCAATCTAGTCCCAGAGCGTGAACTGCGCGGGACGTGACCAAGCAGGTGCGGGCGGCCAGACTGCTAGCGTCTCCAACTCACGATTGGGGCGAAGTCTAGCGCCGGGCGGCGAAGAAAGACTGCAGGATGGCGGCGCATTCGCTTGCCAAAATGCCGACCGTTACTTCGACCTGATGGTTCAGCCGCGGGTCGGTCAGGATCTCGAAGCAGGATCGAACGGCGCCTCCTTTAGGATCATCACAACCGTAGACTAGGCGAGGCACGCGCGCCTGAACGATGGCCCCGGCGCACATGCTGCAAGGTTCCACGGTCACATACAGCGCGGTCCCCGCGAGGCGATAGTTGCCAAGGACGCGGGAGGCTTCCCGCAAAACCACGATTTCGGAGTGCGCCGTGGGATCGCAATCGCGGATGTTGCGATTGCCGGAGCGTGCGATGATCTTGCCCTCGTGCACTAAAATGGCGCCGACGGGCACTTCTCCTGCCACTGCTGACGCGCGCGCTTGCTCCAGCGCTTGCTCCATAAATCCGACGTCGGTGTTCATTTCGGATGAGCATATCATGCGCTTGCTTGACAATTCCTGCGACGGCACAGAAACTACTCCCTCGTGAACATAGAAAAAGAAAGGCGCGGCAGAACGATTTTCTAGCGGCTGCGGGGTGTTGGCTTGGAGTTTAGCCCGGAGACGCTGCGCGCGTTGCGCCGCTTTTGCTGAAGAATCCCGCATGGAAATTCGACGAGATCCCATCACACAAAGCTGGGTAGTTCTAGGCCAGCGCGAATCGCTGGGCGATTCTCCGCAGCAGTGCCCTTTTGATCCTGGTACCGTGGAGAAGGTGCCCGCAATCCTAACGTGGCCTGCAGAGGGAGCCTGGCAGGTGCGCGTGCTGGCCCATCCGGACCCGCTGTACCGCATCGAGGGCGATCCTGGCCGGGTGGCCGAGGGCATGTACGACAAGATGGGCGCCATCGGCGCGCACGAGGTCGTGGTGGAAACTCCTCACCACGACAAAAAGATGTCGCAGTTTAGCGACGAAGAGATCGAGCGCGTTCTGTGGGTGTGGGCTTCGCGCATTGCCGACCTAAAGAAGGATCCGCGTTTCAAGTACGTAGCCGTGTTCAAGAACCAAGGGTTGCTAGCGGGCGACGAGTGGTCGCATGCGCATTCGCAGATTACCGCTACAATTTTTGTCCCTCGGCGCGTCAAATACGAGCTGAGTTCCGCGAGCGAATGGTTTCAGGAACGCGAGCGCTGCATTTTCTGCGACGTTGTGCGCCAAGACGAAAAGCAAGGGAAGCGCATTGTCGATGTGCAGGGCGATTACTACGCGTTGTGCCCGTACTCCTCGCGCGTGCCGTACGAAGTTTGGGTTCTACACCGCCGGCACAATCATCTGTTTGAACAACCCCGTCCGGGTTCCAATCGCCGGCAACTCGCCGCGCTGCTGGGCCGTGTGTTGCGCCGCCTGGAAAAAGTCGCTCCGGCCTATCACCTTGTGGTGCACACGGCACCCAACACTCTTAGCAAGAAAGGTGAGCTGGCGGGCTATTGGAAAACGCTCTCCGACGATTTCCACTGGCACATCGAAATATTGCCGATCCTAGAAAAGCGCAGCAAGTCGTACAGCATCAAAGAGGTTTACTTCAATTCGCTGCTGCCGGAGCGAGCCGCGGAGCAACTCCGCGCGCTGGATCCGAATACATGACGCCGCGCAGGCGGCAGCGACTAGATCCGTCCGAAGCAGGCGGAATAGTAGCCTCGGTGGTAACGCTTGTGGCGCTGGTGCTCTTATTGGCTGTGCTGTATGTGGCCCGGCATCCGATTTTTCGCCTGGTGGGTGAAGGCTGGGTGGTTGAAGACACCCTGGAACGCTCGGACGCGATCCTGGTTCTCAGCGATGACAATTTTTATGCCGACCGAGCCACTCGCGCCTCGCAAGTGTACCGACAGGGCCTCGGTCCCATCGTTGTCGCCAGCGGCCGACGTCTGCGTCCTTACGCCGGTATTGCAGAGTTGATGGAGCATGATTTGATCGAGCGCGGCGTGCCGAAAGACAAGGTCCTGCGGGTAGCACACGACTCCGAGAACACTCGGGAAGAAGCGAAAACGCTGGCGCAGGTGGCTAAGCAGAAGAAATGGCGCAGCGTGATTGTGGTGACCTCCAATTATCACACGCGGCGCGCTCGCTATATTTTTTCCCGCATATTTCCAGAGGACATAAAAATCCGAATTACGGGCGCGCACGATGAAACCTTCGATCCCGAGCGCTGGTGGGAAAAGCGAATATCCATCAAAGAGTTGGTACGCGAGATCGCGGGCATGGTGGTAGCCATTTGGGAGCAGCACCACGGCTCGGACACAAGTGATAGATCACAAGTTATGGTAGGGAACAGCGCATGGAAGGCGCTAGGGGTAGTGTAGCACGTCACGTCACACGCTAGATTTGGTGCTAGGTATTTCCCTTTACAGTCGCTAAGTGCTGTACTATCTTCACCGTTTCAAGTCGCGACTCCCAACCAGCCGACGAAGAGCGACTTATTGGAGTGAAAATCCTTCGTCGAGGTGTCTGTCCCATGTGGAAAAAAGAAGACGTGAAAACTCAAGTGGTTCGGGAGAATGCAACCGGATTTTTCACAGGCTCGCCCACCTCACCCAGTGGTCCCACGCGCGAGAGTAGTACCGGCCTTCCTGTTTCCTCCAAAGCTTCTGCCTGCATAAGTCAGGGAATTCGCATCAAAGGCGAGGTCACCGGCAGCGAAGATCTCTTCGTCGACGGCCACCTCGAAGGAAAAGTGAATCTGAGCGACGGAAGCTTCACGGTCGGACCGAATGGCGAGGTCAAGGCCGACATTTTTGCGCGCGAAGTAATCGTGCGGGGTCGCGTCGACGGAAAAATCGTAGGCCGCGAAAAGATTCAACTTTGGAGCACAGGGAACGTCGCGGGAGACCTGCAAACGGAACGCCTGGTGATTGAAGATGGCGCTGTGCTGCGCGGCCGCGTTGAGATCGAAACCGGAAGGCCTATCGACAAGCGTGATGAGGCGCGTGGCGTGGCCGCCGGAAGCTCAAAAGGCGGTGTGATGTCTGTGGGCTCCGGATCGGCGGCAGACTGATGAGCTTCCTCAACAAGCTAGGCATTGGCGCAGGCGCAGGA
>CATPAM010000527.1 GCA_955651735.1 Candidatus Acidiferrales bacterium
GAGCATTACTCACGAAAATGTTCAGGTTGCCGAACTCGGATTTTGCTTTGGCAAACATGCGTCGGATTTCTTGAGGTTGACAGACATCCGCTTGAACTACAAATCCGTCGGAACCTTTTTCGCGAACTTTGGCAAGCGTCTCCTTCGCGGCGGCTTCATTTTTTACATAGTTGATGGCGATCTTTATTCTTTGTTCGGCGAGCTTGAGGGCAATACCTCTGCCGATGCCCCGAGAACTCCCAGTAATCAAGGCGCTCTTGGTTAGCGACGCCATGGGACCTCCTGATGGAAGGCTGCTGTAGGGCGGGCCGGTGTGCCGTATGTTAGTGAGACGGCCGAGGAGCGTCAATAAGACGGTTTCGGGGCGCGAACCAGGCGAACTAGCGGGAGGTGGCGGCGTGGCGGCCGTGGGCGCGGAGACCGAGGCGGACCGGTTCGCGATATTCAGGGAGCGGGGCGGAATAGATGATGAGGTCGACTCGCGGCTGCGGCTCGTCGCTGCGCCAGAAACCGACTTGATTGTAGACCAGATAGATGCGCGCGCAGCCTTCGGTGACGTTGTTGGCGCGAATGACTTCGTGGAGATGCACGCGGACTTTGGCGGCGGTGTAGGACATGGGGAGGCGGATGAGGGCGGCATCTTTCTCGAGGCGGCGCCAGTGGCGTTCGTAGGCGAAGGCCTCGCCGCGGGAGATGCGAACGGTGGTGAAGAGTCCCCAGCCGCAGATGAGGCCGGCTTGTCCGGGGGACAGGCGGACTTTCTCGATAGGCAAGAGAGCGTCATTATGGAAGACGTGGCGATGGATCAAGCAATTTCCCTCGTCAAGCGACATCATATTGTACCGAAAAACAGACGGGGCAGGCTTGTTGGGTTGCGCGATGGCGGCCTTTGCCATACTTACGGAAGGCCATCCCATGTCTGATTAGGGCGCAATGTAAGGGAAGAAAAAATTAATGGGCCCTCCGAGGGTAAGAAACGCGGTGGGGGCGAGGGGTCGTGAGGAAGAATTCGGGGCTATTGCTGGCAGATGGAGGGCAGTAGGAGTTGCTGGCCTTCGTAGATGCGGTTGGCGTCCGCGATTTCGGGATTGGCCTGCGCGATGCAGCGCCACGCCGCGGCGCGACCGTACGTGGCTCGCGCAATACTCGAAAGCATGTCGCCCTGTTTAACGGTGACCTTGAGATCGGATTTCAAGCCGGTGACTTTGGCGGGCACCACGATTTCCGTGCCGGCGGAGATGCGCGTGGGGTCAGCAATGCCAGGGTTAGCGGCCAGCAGTTCCTGCCAGCGCGAGCCGCGGCCGAGATTTTGCTGCGCGAGTTTCCAGAGGGAATCGCCGGGTTGAATGATGACGGTATGCAGTGGAGAGGAAGCTTTCACCGAGGCGGACGGCGGAGCGATGGAAGTAGTGACACTTGGCCTCGGCGCTGGCAGAGCAATTGGCGGAGCCACCATGCGCGGCTGGGCCGAGGGCACTATAGCTAGAGCCGTCTTCGGCTGCGGCGAGGACGGTGCGCTCCGCGAAACCGAAGGGGGCGCGGGAGGAGCGAAACGTCGGGTGAATGGATCGAGGCGGCGCAAAGGCACGGGGCTAGAGATTGCCGGCGCGACTACCGCGTTAGGGTGAGCAGACACGTTTGGATGTGCCGGCGAAAAGTCTGGACGAGGCGGCTCCAGCCTTGGAACTGAGATAACTGGAGCGGCGAAGACCGGTTCGTCGAACGGAAGGTGGAATGGATCGGGAGTTTGCGCGGCGATTTTGGCGTTGCGGTAACGGCGCGCGATATCGCCGAGCGGGAGTTGCGCGATTGCGGAGTCTGCGTCGACAGGTACCTGTGCCTGTTCCTCGGCCGGCCGGGGTTGCTGCTTGCGGTTGGCTGCTTCGGCCAGGGCTTTGTCTTCTGCGGTCAGGATTTTTGCGCGACGCAAATCTTCGTCGGTGTAAACGTGCTTTTGCTTCCTGGCCTGGTCTTTGCGAGCGCGTTCCTGGCGCGCGGCTTCGGCTACATCCTGGGAGGTCTGGGCGCGGCATTGTGCGGCGCCGAAAAATAGACAGGAGCAAAGAACAATGGTGAAACCACAACGAAGCGGCTGGCGGAGCGAAACCCGCCTGTGCACGTGGGGCTTGCTGGAACTGGAGAGGTCAGTGCTTGCCATTTGCCGACTGACTGCCGGGGACATCCGATGATGAAATACTACTGGAAAGACTAGCCTCGTGCTATGGGAATTTTCTAGGAAAGAAGTACTGAGAGAGGGGTACTGAGAAAGGAAGTAGCCGCATACCGGCTGCGGCTGCATCGGGCCTCTGTTGCGCTATGATGTGCGCGTCTGAGCGGAGATTCGTCGCAGAGAGGGTCACCATGAACGTGAAAGGGAAATATTCGCGCAGGAAGTTCGTTTCCACGGCAATGTCCGCTTCGGCGATTTCGGTGCTGCCTGGCGCGCAGAAGCTCTTGAGCGGATTCACCGGTGCCCTTGGTGGTCGAGAGCAGAACCCGGTTTCGCTGACCACAACTCCGGCCTGGCCCGATCAGGGGATTCTCAATTTGGCGATGTCGCCGTACGCGAAGCTGCGCAACGTTCCGGTGCATGCGGTGACGATTGAGGCGGGATTTTGGTCGCCACGGCGCGAGACGAACGTTACGGCCAGCATTCCTTCGATGGGCAAGCTGCTGGAAGTCAACGGGCGCATGGATAATTTCCGCCGGCTTACCGGGAAGAGCACGGCGCCACAGCGCGGTCCGGTGTACTCCGATTCTGACATTTACAAATGGATAGAGGCGGCGGGGTTTGCGCTGCAGTCGGACGAGCGGCCGGAGCTGCGCGCGGTGGTGGACAAAGATATTCGCGATATTGTGGCCGCGCAGCAGGCCGACGGCTACTTGAACACCTACTACGTGCTGGAGCACGCGGCGCAGCGCATGGAGCCAAAGACGCAGCAACATGGGCACGAGCTCTACAACATTGGCCACCTTTTGCAAGGCGCTATCGCATATTACCGGGCGACCGGGGACCGCACGTTGCTGGACGCGGGGTTACGTTTCGTGAACGAGTTCCTGTGGCCGAATTTTGGTCCCGGCGCGGACAAGAAGCCGCTGTTTTCGGGGCATCCGGAAATGGAGCTGGCGCTGATTGAGCTCTATCGATTGACCGGCGACAAGCGGCATCTGGAGCTGGCAGGATATTTGCTTACCGGGGACTCGCGAATTCAATTTAAGCCGGAAAATTACGTGTATCACTTTTGCGGGATTCCGTTCACTTCGCGCACGCACCTGGAAGGGCATGCGGTGCGAGCAATGTATGCCTGCTGCGGAGCCACCGACTATTACCTGGAGACCGGCGACCAGACATATTGGAAAACGCTAAACACGCTTTGGAAGGATCTCGTTTCCGCGCAGATGTATGTAACGGGAGGAGTCGGCGCGCGCAGCGATGGCGAAGCCTTTGGCGATCCCTATGAATTGCCGAATGCGCGTGCGTATGGCGAAAGCTGCGCGGCTATCGGGAACATGATGTGGAACTGGCGCATGCTGGCTGCGACCAGGGAAGCGAAGTATACGGACGTCATCGAGCGCGCGCTGTACAACGGCATCAATTCTGGGATGTCCCTGAATGGCACGCTGTATTGCTATCGCAACCCGCTGGCGTTTGATCCTTCGAGTGGGGACAAGATTCGCAACGAGTGGTATGACACGACGTGCTGCCCGCCGAACCTGGAGCGCACTTTGGCCTCGCTGCCGGGATATCTCTACAGCACCAGCAACGAGGGGTTGTATGTCCATCTGTATGACAATTCATCGCTGGACTGGCACCTTGAGAATGGGACTGGGCTGAAGATTCGGCAGAGGACGAATTATCCGTGGGATGGCAACGCGGAAGTCGCTGTCGCTCCGGCCGAGCCAGCCGAATTCACGCTTTTCCTGCGTATCCCGGGTTGGACGGATACGGCGAAAGTTGCCGTTAACGGGAAGGCCGCCGCGGGCGCCACTGCTGGTCAGTATCTGGCGATCCGGCGACGTTGGTCGAACGGCGACACGGCTACGCTGCAATTCGATATGGCGCCGCAGGTTTTGGAGGCTAACGCGGAGGTGGTGGAGAACAACGGGCGAGTGGCGGTGCAGCGCGGACCGCTGGTGTACTGCATGGAACAGATCGATCAGGGCGAAGGGGTTGCGTTGAAGGATGTGGCGCTCAGTGCAGGCAAGGATTCGAGCAGCGGATTCGAGGAGACGTTTGAGAAGGATTTGCTTGGTGGGGTTTTGGTGCTGCGGCATCCCGGGACCGTATACGAAGAATCAGCCGATCGCAGCAGCTTGTACTTCTCGCATAACGCGCCGCCGCGGAAATCGCGTCCGGTGCGGCTGACGTTTATCCCTTACTATGCCTGGGCCAATAGGGCCCAAACCCCGATGCAAGTCTGGACCCCAATGGCAAGGGCGTGAGCTTCGATCTAACCTTCCGCGCAGAACTACACCGTGGGAATAAGTATTTCGGTGACCAACCGATCTTCTGCCGTGGTTCTCGGATCGTTGACGTAATGTTCGATGCAGTAGTCATCTCGAACCTGGATTTTCTTTTCGGCCACAATCTCAAAAACGCGCCCGGAAGCCTCCGGCAAGTTTGCATAAGACCCGGTCAAGACAAAACGGCCGTACTTGCCGCCCCTGAATTTTTCGTACTTGAGGTTTGCGGGTAGATTCTTGGGTTCTGCAGCAAGGGAAAGACCGGCGCGATAGACCTTTGGCCCTACTTTGTAGAGGCTCATGTATCCCTGGATTTTGTTGTGTTCGGAAATCCCCGGAGCAAGCGGATGCAGCTCCTGCCATGCTTGCGGTGCGGTGTCTTGAAAGGGCCCAGTTTTCTCGATGAAGATGTAATGCGTTTCCGGCCAGGTCACAGTCTCGGGTTCTTGCGTGAGTTTTATGGGGGCTCTTTTTGCGGTTGTCATCCTGTTTCTCCTTGCTTTGAAAACCCTCTGAAAATAACACGCCTGGCACAGCAAATAAAGTCTGACCGAAACGCGCTCGAAATCGGATACGGCAAGTCAATTAGAGAGACCTATTAAGCGACACTGTTTGCGCCCGGTGGCTTGCTTATTCCGCGCGCAAGGCTTCCACAGGGTCTACGGTGGCCGCGCGGCGCGAGGGGAGATAGCTGGCGAGCCATGCGGTCGCCGCAAGGCCGAGAGACACAGCGCCATAGGTGACCGGATCGACCGGGGTCACGTTAAATAGCAGCGACGACATTAGGCGCATTACGAGGACGGCTGCCACGAGTCCGCACGCGACACCTACGCCTGTGAGCAGCAAACCGTGCCTGACGAACATTCCGGTGACGGTCGGTTGCTGCGCGCCGAGCGCCATGCGGATGCCGATTTCCCGCGTCCGCTGCGATACGGAATAGGCGATGACGCCGTAAATGCCCACGACACCGAGCAGCAGCGCCATACTCGCTGCGACACCGAGCATGATCAGGGTGAACGACGTGCGCGCCATCGATCTCTTGTAGAAATAATCGAAAGTATGGACATCGGCGAGCGGCAAATTGACATCCACGGACCACACCGCTTCCCGGGTATTCTTAAGGAAGGCTTCCGAACCGGCGCGCGGCGTACGGATGACAAAAGCCACACCGCGCCGTACGGAAATGTCTTCGCTCTCGAAGCGAGCCTGGAGCAGGGGCCAATACACGCAGGTGGGCGGTTTCTTGTTCACGCCGTCATCGTGGACGTCGCCTACGACGCCGATGATCTCTCGCCAATCGTCTTTGGTGCTGACTTGGATTCGCTTGCCCAGGGCATTGACGGGCTCGTGCCAATATTCACGCGCCAGGCCTTCAGAGATCATGGCCACGGGAACCTTGTTGTACGTGTCCGTCCAAGTGATCTCGCGCCCGGCTACCAGCGGGCTGCCCAAGGTCTTGAGGAATCCAGGCGACACGAACTTAAATAGGCGAAGCGGCGGGAATTCTCCCTCGGCGTACGTGCGTCCTTCCAGAAGAATGGGATCGCGCCACCCATC
>CATPAM010000528.1 GCA_955651735.1 Candidatus Acidiferrales bacterium
CACTAAAAGGTGCCGGCCTCGGGTGCGCTGCAGGTGATTTCGACAATGATGGCCACACCGACCTCGCCGTGTGCCTCAGCGATGGCGTGCACCTGCTGCGCAACAAGGGCGATGGCAAGTTTGCAGACGTCACGGAAGCTGTCGGCATTCGCCGCGAGCCCGGCTGCGTTGGCGTCACCTTCGTCGACTACGACCATGACGGCGATTTGGACCTGTACGTCACCATGTCGCCTGGCGAAGCCTCTTCCGGCGCCAAGCCGCACAATGTTCTCTGGCGCAACAATGGCAACAGTACCTTCACCGACATTTCCGCCGAAACCGGACTGGGCCTCGACGCAACCGGCGCCGGCCTAGTCACTTCGGATTTCAACAACGATCGTGCCATTGATTTCGTTTTTGCCGGCGGCAGCCAGGGCGCATCGATCTACTTGAATCCGCGTGAAGGGAAGTTTTCTCCGTTGCCCGGCATCGATTTCACAAGAGAAAATCTTCCACCTGCTGTCGGCGTCGTCGCTTTCGATTTTGACAAAGACGGCTGGATGGACCTCGCTTTCACCCACGCCGGTGCGCCCGGCATTAGCCTTTGGCGCAACATCGAAGGCAAGCGCCTCGTGCGCGTTGCGTTGCCCGATTTGGGCTGGCAACGCGGCTGGGGACTTTCCGCGATCGACTACGACAATGACGGCTGGCTCGATCTCGTCGCTGTGGGCGAATCCAGCACCGGCGGCGAAATCCGTCTGCTGCGCAATCTCGGCGCGCCTGGTTTCGCTGACGTCACGCGCCAAGTTCATCTCGACGCCGTCAAGCTTTCGCAGCCGAGGGCAATTGCCGCAGCCGACGTCGCAGGCAATGGCGTCCCCGACTTGGTCGTCACGCAACTGGGCGCGCCGCCTCTTCTGCTCCGCAACGAGGGCGGCAAGCAACACAATTGGATGCGCATCGATTTGAAAGCGCTCAACGACAACAAGAGCGCCATCGGCACCAAGGTCGAAATCTACGCCGGTCCGCTGTATCAAAAATGGGAAGTGCAAGGCGCGTCCGGCTATCTCGGACAAAATGCTCCGGCCATCCTCGCAGGCCTCGGCATGGAAAAGAACGTTGAAGTCGTGCGTCTGCTCTGGCCCACCGGCGTTCCGCAGGACGAAATCAATCTCGCGGCCAGAAAAGATCACACCATCGGCGAACTCGATCGCCGCGGCAGTTCCTGCCCCGTTTTATTTGCCTGGAACGGCCGCGAGTACGAATTCATCGCCGACATGATCGGTCCCGGCGTCGTCGGCCACTGGGTCGCTCCCGGCGAACGCGACGTTCCCGATCCCGACGAATATCTGAAGGTCAACGCGCGCAGCGTTCGCCCTCGCAATGGCCTGCTCAGCTTCCGCTTCATGGAGCCGATGGAGGAAACCGTCTACCTCGATCAAGTTCGCTTGCTGGCCATCGATCACCCTGCTTCCTACGACGTCTATCCCAACGAGCGATTCGTCAGCGCTCCGCCGTTCCCCGAATTTCGCGTGATCGCCAGCCGCCACGCGCATCCGCCCGTGGGCGCTTGGGACGATCACGGCAACAACGTGCTTCCGCTCATCACTAAACCCGACCGCAAGTACGTCACCAACCTCGAAGAGCTTCCGTTCGCCGGTTTCGCGAAATTGCACTGGCTGGAGCTTGACCTCGGCCCATGGGACGATGCCAAGCCACTGCGCCTCATCATCGACGGCTACACCGACTACTTCACCGCCACCTCCATGTACGCCGCCGATCAAGCCGGCATCAAAGTAATCGCGCCTTACGTCGAAGCTCTCGACGCGCAAGGCAAGTGGATGCGCGTCATTGACGACATGGGCTTTCCCGCCGGCCTCGAACGCACCATGATCGCCGATCTCACCGGCAAGCTGCCGCCGGGCACGCACCGCATTCGCATCGTCAACAACCTCAAAATTTATTGGGATGCGATTCGCATCGACCAAACTCCCGACCAGCCTAACGTCCGCGTCGCCGAAGTGCCCCTGGCCGATGCCACGCTCGCTTTCCTTGGCTACCCGCGCGAAATTCGCCTCGCTCCCGCGAGTGACACCACCTATTCCTACGCGCGTCGCAGCCTGAGCGGGCCGTACGCGCGTGCCGCCGGCAATTACACCCGCTACGGCAATGTACGTCAGCTGTTGGAAAAGCCCGACGACCGCTTCGTCGTCTTCAGTTCCGGTGAGGGAGTGAAGCTCGATTTCGATCCGCGGAAACTCCGCGCGCTTCCCGTCGGCTGGGTGCGCGATTATTTCTTCTACGCCAACGGATTCGAGAAGGATCTCGACTTCTACGCCGCCCACGCCTTCACGGTAGAGCCCCTTCCGCGCCATACGCTGCTTCCATATCCATATCCTGAAGGCAAAGACTACCCCGCCGACGCCGAGCACCTCCGCTACCAACTAGAATACAACACTCGCCAGCGCTCCGACCGCCTGCCCCCGACTCTGCGCTACCACTATGCGCCCTAATTGCAACATTCCTGGCAATCATTCGCAACGAAACCATTGTCATCCTGAGGCCCGGCGTATTTCATCCGCACCGAAGGACCTCAACCAATGCTCGCTGCAAGACACACAGTGCCTCACCACCTAAAAATTCAATCCTTCCCCTTTAACAGCGCCTCCCGTATCGCCTCCAATTCCTTCTTCTTCTCCTTATCCACGTCTGGAAACGCCAGGTCCAACTCGTTCAGCGCCTCGATAATCGCCGAGGCCACCACCAGCCGCCCGTACCACTTGTTGTCCGCTGGGACCACATACCACGGCGCCCGCTTCGTCGCCGTGTTCTGCACCATCTCCTCATACGCCTCCTGATAGTCGTCCCAGAATTTCCGTTCCTTGATGTCGTCCATTGAAAACTTCCAATTCTTCTTCGAATCGTCCAGCCGCTCCAAGAATCGCTTCTTCTGTTCCTCTTTCGAAACGTGCAGGAAAAATTTCCGGATCACCACGCCGTTGTGCGTCAAAAACCGTTCGAACGCGTTGATGTCCTCATACCGCTCTTGCCAAATGTGCTTCGTCACCAGTTCATCCGCCAGCTTCTCGGCCTTCAGAAGATGCGGGTGCACCCGCACCACCAGCACTTCCTCGTAGTACGAGCGGTTGAAAATCCCAATCTTTCCGCGGCTCGGCATCACCTTGTGTTCCCGCCAAAGAAAATCGTGCTCCAACTCTTCGTTGGTCGGCGCCTTGAACGCATACACGTCGCATCCCTGCGGATTTATTCCGGACATCACGTGCTTGATCGCCCCGTCTTTGCCCGCCGCATCCATGCCCTGAAAAATCAGCAGCACCGCCCACACATCTTGCGCGTACAGTTTCTCCTGCATCTCCGCCAGCATTACGCCGCTGCCCTCCAGCAGGCTCTGCGCCACCTTTTTCGATTTCACGCCGCCGGTGTCGCCCGGGTCAAAATCCTTCAGCCGGAATTTCTTCCCGTCCGTAACGCAATACGCGGCGGCAATCCCTTCCATTTCCTTAACAAGTTTGCGAGGTTTCATAGTGCCCGCAGTGTAGCGCACACCGCCGCGCCGCCGCATCCGCGCAATCCTGTAGGGCCGGGCCTCAATCACTAGACCGGCGTAGCATCAAAACAGCGAGCCCAGCCCCCAGCCGAAAGCCCCCAATCGATTGCGCAGGTGAAGCAGCGAGCCGTCTGGCATCCACACCGAACGATTCAGCCGCAGCACGTTCCACGCGTAATATGCTCTCACTGGAACGCCAATCTCCGGCAGCGTCCAGCCCAGTTCTATTCCCGTCGAACCGTGCACGATCCCGGTTGTCGAATCGATCGTCGCGGGCTTCCATTTTCCGAGCCAGTTTCGCTGCAACAATCCCGAACCTACGTCGAAGAAGCCGGCCGCTTCCGTTCCGTAGCCCAACCGCACTCGGTACTCCGCGTTGCTCGCCCCGATCAGGTTCGCGCCCGCTGGTGCTGTGGAATAACGCACCGCTCCCGAAGACACGGACGATACCACTGCCTGCGGCCCAAGTTCTCCATCCCGCAACCCGCGCACAAACTCATCTCCGCTGTACCATCGCGCCGAGGGCGGCATATCGCCGAAATAGCTCCCGACTCCGCGAAACGTCGTTCGAAATGCCCACGCATTTTGTGACTTGAAAGTCGGATCGCGCACGATGCGCGCGTACTCCGCCTTGGAACGCACCAGGTTCTCGCTTCCGCCGAGCCATCCACCTGAAACCGAATCAGCCAGCACCATCTGCTCGTTCCCGGTGTTGCGCGTCCATCCGAAGCCTACGGAGCGGCTGGAAGACTTGGCGTGAAGGTCTCCAGCGGCCAGCCCGGTCAGTCCCCTTGATGCGGTCAGCGAATAGTTCGTGTCCGAATAGGAAAGCCCGTAGCTCGCGGTCAGCACATCCTGGGCGGTAACCGCATAATTGTAGTCTGCGGTCAGGCCTTCGCTTCGCTGTCGAAAGAAAGGGCCCTTCACGCTTCCGGAGAGCCGCGGCCGCAGAAAGGTATTGAACACGGAGAGTGCCAACGATCCGCGAGAGCCAAGAAAGCCTTCTTTCGCAAAACTCAGCGCCAGCTCCAGGGCCTCTGACCCTCCTTCCATCTTCGATGTAAGCAGCTCCTCGCGGTCCAAGAGATTGAATAAGGAATAGGCGATTCCCAGCGTGCTGCCGAACTGCCCGCGACCGCCGATCATCGAAACGCGCTGTTGACCCAGCTCTTTCACACGAATGGTAATGTCCACGCTGCGTGTAACGTCATCCGGCTTGATCTGCACATCTTCCTTCTTGATGGGTTGGAAGTAACCCGTTCGCGCCAGACGCCGCAATCCCGCCTCCAACGCCCGCTCATCCAGCGGCGCTCCCTCCTTCACGCCAACCCGTTTGCGGAAATAGCCGTCCGGAAAGCGATGAATGCCACGAAACTCCAGTCGCCCCACCGTGTACGCCGCCTCAGAACTCAGATCGAGTCTGATTCGTACCGTACGCGCCGCGGAATCCATCGTTCGAATTGCTTCCACATCGCGAATCGTCCCCGCATTTTCGCGTCTGGCATGCGCGCGCACGCGCGCTTCCCAGACGCGCCGCAAATTTTCCACGCCCTGCGCCGAGTATGCCTCGGCCGACGAAATCTTCCCTGGCGAGGTCTGGCCCGCTCGGTCAATCCCGGCCGCCTGCTCAAGAGCCGCACTCGTCGTCACCGAATCGGTTCGATAGAGCGCCCCGGCTTCTACGGGGATCGCCACCGCCAAGCGCGTGTTTTTTATTCTGTGCGGCCAGGGAAGCCAGCGCCGCGAGACATCCTCGTATTCCTCAACCTTCGCCGCCCCGACCCGCGCCTCCGGGTAGCCATGATTTTGGTAATACGCCAGCAATCGCGCCCGATCCTCTTCGAACGCTCCGCGCGCGAACGCATCCTTACAGCGCACGCCGGCCAAAAAGGATCGGGGTGACACCCGGCGCATCTGCCGCTTCAGCAATTTCTCCGGAATCGCCGGATTTCCCTCGAAAGTTATCCGCCCGACAGGAACGTGCGGTCCATCGTTGATTTCGAACCGCATCTGCACGCTCGCCTGCGCAGTTTCCTCTCGTATCATCCGCACGCGCCCATGCGGATGGCCCAACTCCGCAAGCGCAGTTTCAATGGCCTTGCCCGCCTGATTGAGCTTCACCGGATTTTCCGGTTCGCCCAATTTAGGCGTCAGTTTTTTCTCGGCCAGCAACTTTTCGATCTGTGCCCGTGAAAGGAGCCGCGATCCGCGGTATTCCACCTTGGTCAAGAATGGCAGCTCCGGCACATAAAACGTCAGCCGCAAATCTTGTCTGGAATATCCACTAGGATCTGCAGGATTTCCTGCTTGGACTTCAGCGCGCACGGTCGCGAACCATCCCGTTCGCGCCAACGCCCGCACATCGTGTTCGATTTTCACCGCGTCCAGCGCGTCGCCCGCGCGCGAAAGCATCTGGCTCTGCACTGCTTCCGGAGAAATCCGTCGCAGCCCCGCGAACGTGATTTCGTTCACGGTCGCTCTGCTTTCTCCAACCGCTACCCCAAAAACCGCCGCAGACTCTGGCAGATTTTGTCGAAGGGACACGTTCTGCGCGCGCGGCGTCGCCGCCCCGACAAACGACACCACCACTCCAGCCGTAATAGTCCAGCGTCTCAGCATCGCTCCTCTGCACCAAGGACCGATGCCTGAACGGATGGCGCTGCTCCTCTCCGGGTTGTCCCCGCAAAGAAAAAGCCTGCCGCAAAAAGCCGCGGCGGGCCCATTTTTGGACTGCGGCGATCTTGTTTAC
>CATPAM010000529.1 GCA_955651735.1 Candidatus Acidiferrales bacterium
CTCGGGCGAGCTTGCGTAGACGCCGCGTTTTTGTTCAATCCAATCCCAACTGGTACGATCGGAGCTGTTTTCGTACTGCCCGATACGGATCCATTTGAAGCCGGCGTCGAACATGCGGGTCCACCACCAGCGGTTCCAGGGAAGGTCGGGGTCGCGAGGCAGGTCGGAGTTGATGCCAAAGCCATCGTGGATTTGCGAGGAGCGCTTGGGCGGGACGTGGTCGGGAACGTGTCGCTGCTGGGCGAAGGAGCGGAACGGGAAGAACAAAGAACAGAAGGCGAGGCAAATAATAAGGAAGGCGGTGAGGAGCGACCGCGGGGGCACGCCCCAGTGGCGACGGGAAGTATGCGCAACCGGTTGAGGGCGGGGGGGATACAGGCGCTGCGTGGAGCATGCGATGGCGGGAACACGAGAGATCGGGTGAGGCGGACGTTGTGCCCCCCGCCCCGGGTGTTTTGCGAAAAGAGTCTGGAAGTTACTGATTTGATGGAAGTTGACTCTTTTGGGAGCGCAAAAGAGTTTGCAAGAGTGTGATGGCGAAGGGTTTAGCTTGGCGGGAGGGCGTGGAGGAAGGGTTAGCTGTCGAGGTAACATGTGCGGGGTTCTCATATCGTTATACCGGTTGTCAAGCATTTTCTGGGCGTGTAGCAGGAACGCCCGGCACGCTTCGAGGCTCAGGCCAAGCAGCCGGAGGCCCGCAGATCGGTCAGCGGTGGTCTGCGCGGCGAGGTTTGCAGACTCCCGGCAAGGGGTGTATTTTGCCGGTGCTGTCGAAAGGACTAAACGCATGGCAATGAGAGAAACTGTTCGGAGCTTGCGGGCTTATTTCATTTTAAGCGGGCTTGCGACGCTGTTTTCCTATGGCCGCGCTCTTTGGGTCAATTTTCAGGGTCCATTCACGCTCGCGACAGTCGTGGGCGTTATTGGCATTGGCTTCAGCCTGGCATTTCTCTATGTAGGGTTTTCTCTGCCCCAGCTGTTGAGAAGTTCCGCGGGCCAAATCGTGACACTTCTCTATGTAAGCACGGGTTGGGTTGTATTCGTGTTCTTAGTCGGCCTTCTGGAGAGTCTCGCGCCAGTCGCAGTGATTACTCTCCTCTTGAGCCTGCTCATCCTCTGGTATCTGCTGAAGAATGTCCGACGACTGGCGGCGGAGGCTCAGGTTTTATCCTCTGGAACAGTTCCGTCCGGCACGTGACGCACGGTTGGCACGGCATGGCGCCAATCGAAATAAAGAATGTCACCATCCCCTTGAGGCGGGAAGAGTGAAGTGCCATCGAACTTTTCGCGGGATGCAGGCGATTGACGGAGAGAACCACACGAAGTACCATCCCGCTAACAGTCGTGTGAGAGCAAGTACGTTTATGGGGTCCACTATGGCGTCGCCCAATCACCGCTTGGTTCAACCCGCCACTAAGAGTGAACTTGAGCTGCCGATCGGATTCGATGATTCCCTCTCTCAGGCAGCCGTTTCTACCGCTCTAGTCTCTGTTTTTCGTGGAAAGTTTTGCGATGCCATACTGCCGAATCGCAAAGCAACTTCTTTCAAAAAGGGAGAGGTCATTTACGAAGTGGGGGATAAGGAGCGAACGTTCTTCTTTCTCCAAGACGGATTTGTGAAAGTCGGAACGATTACTTCCGATGGCCACGAGCTGATCTACGACGTACGAAAAGGGGGAGACGTCGTCGGCGAGCTTTGCGCGTCAGAGCCGCGCCGCCCGGACCGGGCGGTGGCGCTGGAGCAAACCGACGCCATCCCCGTGCCATTCGAGGACCTCTTGGAAGTTGTTCGAAAGCAACCCGACTTGCTGGCGCGACTCGTCGATGTTTTCTGCCGCGCGCTGAGTGAAGCCTATGCCCAGGTGAACACACTGGCCGTGGATGACACAATTCATCGGCTTAGCAAAGTGCTGCTGAAATTGGCGGCAAAGATAGGCCAAAATTCAGGGCCTGAGGTCGAGATTCCCACGTATCTCACGCAAGAAGAAATTGCGCAGATGGTTGTCGCGCGCCGCGAAAGAATTTCAACGGCTTTGAATTTTCTTCGTCGCAAGAAGATGATTCAGTACACGCATCTTGGCCACTTGTTGCTGAATGTGACGGCCCTGGAAAGCTATTCCGCTTGATTGCGGAGCACGGCTAACTGCTTCCGTTGATGTATCCCCACCTGTGTGTTACCGGCGTAACACTTCCCCGAGGCTGTTACAGAGGGAACAGACTCGTCATGTAAAGAGTGGTTGAATTGCCTCCTGTTCGAGCCTCATCCCGCGCCCGGATGAGATTTCCAAGCTCCGGTCCAAGGCCGGATGAGGAGGTTCTTCCATGAAGAAGACATTGGTTTTCCTGTTCGTCGCCGCATCGGTTGTCGCTTCCTTTGGGTTCGAAACGCCGCAGGATGGTGTCGCGGAGAACCAGAAGGCGCAGCTTTCCGGCTTCGATGAGGTCATCAGCAAGAACGCCCAACAAATGATGGAGAACGGCAGGCAAATTTTCCGATTTGACACCTTCGGGAGCGAGGCTTTTTGGGGCGATGCTTTGCAGCTCCATAAAGCGATTGCCGGCGCGAAGAATGGTGGGGTCGGCCCCGGAGTCAGCCCCAAGACGGCTCTATCAGTCGGCCTCAAAGTGGACGCGGATGCTTTGCCCGAATCCCTGAAACAGCAGCTCAAGGAGGGCAAAGTCAACTTGGACGATCCGGCGACTACACTGGCCTTGCTCAAGCTCAATTCCATACTTGGAGTGACGGGCTTTTTTGACGAGAGCGGCAATTTTCGCTCGATGGGTCTTCAATGCGCTTTCTGTCATTCCACCGTGGACGACTCTTTTGCTCCGGGAATCGGCAAGCGGCTGGACGGCTGGGCCAACCGCGACTTGAACGTGGGCGCCATTGTGTCGTTGGCTCCCAACTTGATTCCCTTCACGGATCTGCTTGGTGTGGATGTGGCGACGCTTAAGAAAGTCCTTGCGAGCTGGGGTCCCGGTTGTTTTGACGCGGAACTAGATAAAGACGGAAAGGCTCTTCGCCCGGACGGCAAGCGGGCCTGCACTCTGATCCCGCCAGCGTTGGGGTTGGCGGGCGTCAACCTCCACACCTGGACAGGCTTCGGCTCCGTCCCCTACTGGAATGCCTACGTTGCGGCAACGGAAATGCACGGCTCCGGCACCTTCTACGATGCCAGGCTCAACAATCCCCAACAATATCCGGTTGCTGCGAAGAGCGGATCGTGGAACACGCGGGGCGTGCCAGACAAAGTGACCTCCAAACTGGCCGCGCTTCATTTCTACCAGTTGGCTATCCCTGCGCCGAAGCCCCCCGATGGGAGCTTTAACAAGGGCGCGGCAGAGCGTGGCAAAGAAATCTTCAATGGCAAGGGGAAATGTTCAGGCTGCCATGTGCCGCCGCTGTTCACGGAGCCAGGGAACAATCTTCATGCTCCGAGTGAAGTCGGCGTTGATTCTTTTCAAGCGGAACGCTCGCCGACGCACATGTACCGTACTGCCCCGCTTGCCGGACTCTGGAGCCACGCGAAAGGCGGGTTTTATCATGATGGCCGGTTCGCGACTTTGCAGGATGTCGTCGAACACTACAACGGACTCCATCATCTCGCGCTGAGCGAATCGGAGAAGGCGGCTGTAGTCGAGTACCTGAAGTCGCTCTGAGTCCGAAATCCAAAACCGAAAATCTCCAATACGGTAACCGGGCCGGCGAAAGTCCTGACGTTCTGGGCCGCACGGGGATGAGAATTTCGTGGGCCGACAGTCTCTACTGCATGCCTGCCCAATAGATCGCATTGAACAGCAGCTGGAAGGTTCCTTCGGTTTGGGCGCTATGGGACGCGGAAGCCGAACAGGACGATCTTGCCTTTGCCTTTGGTGAAAGAGCACAAGATAAGCGTGTGGATGCGGTTGCAAGTTATGCTTGGAAACGGAGGAGTGGGTGAGCGGTTGAAACCGGCGGTCTTGAAAAATTAAATCGTCGGTTCACTATCTGATAGAAAATTCAACTAAATCCCTTTGCCAGCTGCAAGATAGCGCGAATTTTAATTTTCTGGATTTGCTTGGTTTTCCGAGCTGAACTAACTCCGCTACTCTGCCCGATTCCGGCGTCACGATCGTCAGGCCCAGTGTCGCGAGCGCAACGGAAGGAGCGGCGCCGAAGAGGCCAGCAAAACTCTTAGGCTTCAGTGGGTCCCCCAGAATCGCAAAGAGGGACGCGACAACGCCTCCCACGAAAAAACAAAAAACACCGGTGTCATTGCAGTCATACCTCTGGAGCCTGCGCTATGGCAGATTCCCTTTTAGTTCATCAATTGACTCGAATAACCGTCCATGCAGAGTCTGTTTCGCGAGATACAATCCATACCCCGCGACCTCCTTAGCCTCGATCTTCGGTGGCATAGCCAGTGCATTCGGGTCCGTAACCACGTCCACAAGGACGGGTCCCTTCTGTCGAAACGCTGCCTGCAGGGAACTCTTCAAATCTCCAGAGCTCTCCACCCGAATTCCCCGTATGCCAACGGCTTCCGCCATCTTTGCAAAATTCGTATTCTTCACATCCACTCCATAATCCTCGTAACCCGCGACTCTCATCTCCAGCTTGACCATGCCCAGCGTGCTGTTGTTGTAAATGATCAGCTTGATTGGCAATTCATATTGGGCCAGGGTCAGCAGGTCGCCCATGAGCATCGTGAACCCTCCATCTCCGCTCATCGAAATCACCTGACGCTTTGGGAAGGCCATTTGTGCCCCGATCGCCTGCGGCATCGCATTCGCCATCGAGCCGTGATTGAACGAACCAATGAGTCTCCTCTTTGCGGCCATTTTCACGTAACGTGCCGCCCATACCGCTGTCATTCCCGTATCCACGGTAAAGATCGCGTCATTGTCCGCGACTTGGCTCAAAACAGCGGTTACATATTCCGGATGGAGAAGTTCCCCGTTTTTCTTGCCTTCCGCGTGGCGGCTCAGCGATTTTTCTGTTTCACGATATTTCTCGATACAGGCTTTCAGATGTTTGTCGCTCTTCTTGGCCTTCAGCAAAGGCAGGACGGCTTCGATTGTGGCCTTGACGTCTCCCATTAGACCGAGTTCGAGCTGGGATCTACGCCCAAGATGTTCGGCTCGAATATCCACCTGCGCGATGCGTGCTTTCTTCGGATACCATGCCGTGTACGGAAAGTCTGTACCCAAGAGCAACACCGCTTCTGCTTTTTCGAGCGCATAGTGTCCGCTCTCGGTTCCCAATAATCCGGTCATCCCAACGGCAAGAGGATTTTCCTGTTCAAGAAATTCTTTCCCTCGAAAGCTATACGCAATGGGCGCCTGAAGAAGTTTTCCAAGCCGCAGGACTTCATCGTGCGCACCGGCGCAACCCGCGCCGCCGAACAACGTCACCCGGTCCGCGTCGTTCAAGAAATCGGCCAACCTCCTTAGGTCACTGCTCGACGGCTGAATTGCCGGCCTTGGCCGGAAAACAGGATGTTCCAGCTCTTTTGACGTCATCTTGGAGGACGCTACGTCGCCCGGCAACACGATTACGCTGACGCCGCCCCGGGAGACCGATGTTTGCATGGCGATCTGCAACAAGCGGGGCATCTGCTTTTCCGACCCGACGAGCTGACAGAAGTGGCTGCAATCGAGAAATAATCTTTCGGGATGAGTTTCCTGGAAATAGTCGGTTCCGATCTCGCTGGATGGTATTTGCGCGGCGATCGCTAATACCGGCGCGAGCGTCTTGTGCGCGTCGAAAAGGCCATTGATGAGATGAAGATTCCCGGGCCCGCAACTGCCCGCACACACGGCGAGATTCCCCGTTAGCTGCGCTTCGGCGCTCGCCGCGAACGCCCCCGCCTCTTCGTGGCGGACATGCACCCACTCGATGTTCTTATTGTGATGAACTGCATCCACGATGCTGTTCAAGGAATCGCCCACGACGCCATAAATCCTGCGCACTCCCGCGTCCACCAAAGCTTCTACCAAATGCGTGGCTACCGTTTTCATGGCTTTGCTCGCTTCCTTCTTTGCGGACCCTTCTCGGCCGTTCGCGTCCTTGAGTTTACGGCTTTCCCAGGATCACCGGTGCATGCTTTGTCGATATCTCCGCCACTCTCACGGGCGATGTCCGCAAGCAATCTCCGGCTCAAAACGGAACGAGGCTTCTCTGTAGTTATGTCTTTCTCCGATGCATATTTGTCTCATCTCGGCCACGGAAATCCATCGGCGCTCACATGCTCGGAGGCGGGCCTTCTCTGCGCCCCTGAAGTGGACCAGCTCGCAAGGAGGTGACGGAGGGTATGCGAAAGACAGACGCGGAAGCGGTGCCTTGGCGTTGTCACCGTTCGCTCATCGCGGATGCACTCATTGTGCGCGGAAACCGCGTTGAGCACATTATGAACGGAAGAACTTTCCGGGTGCACTCCCTCACTTCTTTTGGTCGTGTGCGACGCAATCGCATCACTTACCCCCTCAGCAAGTCAGGCCCGTCCTCGCACGACAACAAGCCCCCAACCGCCTGACATGACAGCTTGTACGCGATTAAAAAAGATGTTTAGCTACGGCCCTGAGGCATCGCCGTCACGGCATCCATGA
>CATPAM010000530.1 GCA_955651735.1 Candidatus Acidiferrales bacterium
AAGTAGATGGGCAGAACGAGGATCGCGCCGAGCTGGATGACGATGGTGTACATCTTCCAGTAGCCGCTGGCGGGATCGATGTGGAGAAGCGCCTCGGTTAAGCGCAGGTGCGCGGTGGAGCTGACCGGCAAGAATTCCGTGAGTCCCTCGACGATGCCCAACAGGACAGACAGCAAGTAATCGTTCAAATTTTCTCTCCCCCCGTTTTGTCTCTTGATGAAGTACTGCTTTTCGCGACCGCCGCCGTGCCCGATTTTGTCGGCGCGGGCAAAATTTTGCGCATTTCGTAGGCGTCGAGCCGGCCCAGGTAATAGCGCTTGAGCGTTGCTTCGATACGATAGCCGTGGCGCTGCCAGAAGGCAATGGCGGCGTCGTTGTCCGTTGTAGTTTCCAGCAGGATGTGGCGGATCCCGCGCAGCGCCAGATTCCTCTCGCTTTCCGTCAGCAGCGTGGAGCCGATCCCGCCGCGGCGGAATTTTTCAGCAACGTCAAGCGTGATCACGTGGGCCAGGGGCGGATTTTCCTCGGTCAGGATAAACCCCGCGATGTGCGTGTCTTCCATGGCCACCAGGCAATCCGCGGAGCGCAAGGAAAGAAAGTAACGCAGCGTGGTCTTCGAGTAGGAGATGCCGGCGGGGAAGCAGGACTGGTCAAGCCGGTATAGTGCAGAAAAGTCCCGCGGATCGTAAGCGCGAAGCGTCAGCGGCATAGCCAAGATTCTACCTCGTAGGGGCGCAGCCCGCCCGCGGCAGGCAAGCACTGCTGCGCCCCATCTCGGCAATCGCTTCCCACAAATGTAGCGGCCGCGGACCGTCGCGGGCTGGCTTTGGTTTTCCTCCTCGAGCAGTTGGGGGGTCGGAGCTTGGAGAGTCTGTGTGGCAACTGAGGCTGGACAGCAGGTTTATACTGGCGCGCAGGAGTTTCAATGCGCTTTAGCGCCTGAGGAAACGTCCTACCCCTTCCCAATCCCTTTGCTGACTCGAAACACGTGCCCATCCGGGTGTCGCACGTGCATCTCGCGGACATTCCACGGCATGTCGGTCGGGGGAAAAGTGACATCCAGTCGAGCGGCAACGCATTGCCGGTGGACCTCATCCACGTCGTCCACCCACACCGACATCCACGCCCCCTTGTCGCCGGCTTCGTCTCCGTCCTTTTGAAACGTAGTCGTATTCGTTCCCTTGCCACGTCCGCCCTGGGCTCCCTGACACAGAAAAATCTCGACCTCGCCTGACCCCACCGCCCCAAACGTTGGCGGCATTCCCCAATCCCACATCTTCCGCCAGCCCCACCTCTCAAACCACGCAAAGCTCGCAACCATGTCGGATACATTCAAGATCGGCGTAACGTTTTTCGCATTCATAGCGCGAAAGCATAAGATCCTTGTAGTGGCGCAGCATGCTGCGCCCGCCCCGCTGCACTCCACCGTCCAGGCCACTCATATCAAAACAGATAACTTTGGCTTCCTTTAGAATCAACACTTGTGAAAAACGGGGGGGGAGGGGGTCCCACCAGTCACCGCCCACGGATCGCAAGATTCACGCCGCTCGAAAAATCCAATCAGCGGCCTTTGCGGTCCAGATTGCCCTGGGTGTGACTCCGACTCGCGCTATAATCCCCCGCTCGGTCGAAATCGAGGAGGATACATGAGGGCGATTTGTGGGCGGCGGAACACTGTGTTGATGGGGCTGACGCTCGGAGTTTTAGTTTGCGCCACGCTCCTACCGCAGATAGCTGTGGCGCAGGCCACTTCTTCAGGGCTGCCAAGCGAAACGCCGTCCAAGCTCGAGCCTGTCACCACCGGCTTCGATTATGTGCGGCGCGAGGTGATGATTCCGATGCGCGACGGCGTTAGGCTGCACACGGTGATCCTGGTGCCGAAGGGAGCTAAGGGCGCGCCGATCTTGTTGACACGCACACCATACGACGCGGATGCGCAGACGAATCAGGCCGCGAGCGCGCACTTGGGGCCGACCCTGAATGGGTACGACAACGCTACGGAAGTGATTGTGGAGGGCGGATACATTCGCGTGGTGCAGGACGTGCGCGGAAAGTACGGGTCGGAAGGCGATTACGTGATGACCCGGCCGCTGCACGGGCCGCTAAATCCGACGCCGGTGGATCATTCGACGGACACGTACGACACGATCGACTGGCTGGTGAAAAATATTCCGGGGAGCAACGGTCGGGTCGGCATTTTGGGGATTTCCTATGATGGATTCTTGCCGCTGATGGCGCTGGTGAATCCGCATCCGGCGCTGAAAGTGGCGGTGCCGATGAACCCCATGGTCGACGGCTGGATGGGCGACGACTGGTTTCACAACGGCGCTTTCCGCGAGCAGAACATGCCGTACGTGTACGAGCAGGAAGCGACGCGCGACAACAAGGTGAAATGGTGGACCAACCATTTTGACGACTACGACTTGTTCATGGAAGCGGGCTCGGCGGGCGAACTTGGCCGCAGGCACGGGCTGGAGCAAGTGGGCTTCTGGCGCAAGATTCTGGAGCATCCGAGCTACGACTCGTTCTGGCAGCAGCAAGCGATGGACAAGATTCTTGCCGCGCAGCCGCTGAAAGTGCCGGTGATGTTCGTGCACAGCTTGTGGGACCAGGAGGACATTTACGGCGCGCCGGCGCTCTACAAAGCGCTGAAGCCGAAAGACAGCGGGAACGACAAAGTATTTTTGGTGATGGGGCCCTGGCATCACGGGCAGGAGATTGAGGACGCCAGCACGCTCGGGGCTTTGAAATTCGGCAGCGACACGGGCCTGTATTTCCGGCGGGAAATTTTGGCGCCGTTCCTGGCGCAATACTTGAAGGATGGCGCGCCGAAGGCGGATGTCGCTCCCGTTTCCGCGTATGAGACGGGGACAAACACCTGGCGGCGGCTGAATGCCTGGCCGTCAGGGTGTACGAGCGGCTGCGCGCCGAAAGCAACGCCGCTGTATTTCGACGCGGGCGTGAAGCTGGGTTTCGCGGCGCCGAAGAACGGTGACGCTTCGTTTGACGAATACGTTTCCGATCCCGCGAAGCCGGTGCCGTTTCGCGCGCGGCCGAGCCAGCCCGTCGGCTACAGCAATGCTTTGACGTGGCCGCAATGGCTGGTGGACGACCAGCGCGAAGCTTCCGGGCGGCCGGATGTTCTGGTTTTTACGTCGGAGATGTTGACCGCACCGGTGAAGATCAGCGGGCAGCCCGTAGCGAATTTGGTCGCCTCGACAAGCGGGACAGATTCAGATTGGGTGGTAAAGCTGATCGACGTGTATCCGGATGAAGTAGCCGGGCAGCCGACGATGGGCGGCTACCAGTTAATGATTTCGGCGGATATTTTCCGTGGCCGCTATCGCGAGAGTTTGGAAACGCCGAAGCCGATCGCCGCGGACAAGCCACTCCTGTATCGATTCAATCTACCCACGGCGAATCACGTTTTTCTCCCGGGGCACCGCATCATGGTGCAGGTGCAGTCGACCTGGTTTCCGTTGTACGACCGCAACCCGCAGACGTTTGTGCCCAATATTTTTTGGGCCAAGCCGGAGGAGTATCGCAGGGCGACGCAGCGCGTCTAT
>CATPAM010000531.1 GCA_955651735.1 Candidatus Acidiferrales bacterium
GGAATAACGTTGACCGCTCCGGGCTCCGCCTTCATGTAACCGACGGTTCCGACTTGGCGGCCGGTTTCCGCGCGTACGACTTCGCGCACGGCGAGCAAGTCGCGCGCCGCCGCGGCGAGAGCATCTTTTCTGCGATCCATGGGCGTGGTGCCCGCATGATTGGCGAAGCAGGTGGCCACGCAGCGCCAGCGTTTGAGACCGACGATGCCTTGGACGATACCGATGGGAATCTTGGCCTCGTCGAGGTTTGGACTTTGCTCAATGTGCAATTCGAGGTAGGCAGCGAGGGCGCCGGGCGCGATGCGTGCATCCGCGAGATGAGTCGGATCCTGGCCATAACGACGCAGCCAATCTGCGACCGTGAGGCCTTGCTCATCTTTCCGCCCAAGTATCTCCGGGCCGATGAGCCCGGCAGCAATCCCGGACCCCATGGTGCCCACGCCGAAGTGATTACCTTCTTCGTTCATCCAGATGACCACTTCGAGCGGATGCCGGGTCTTGATGGTGTTCTCATTCAGCGTGTTGATGACCTCGATTGCGCCGAGGCTTCCTACATCGCCGTCGAAGTTTCCGCCTTTAACGACGGAGTCGATGTGGGAACCGAAGAGCAGTACCGGCAGGTTGTCGGAGCCCGGACGCGTGCCAAGAAGATTGCCGGCGGGGTCTGCACGCACCTCGAGTCCGGCTTGCTTCATCAGCCCGATGACGTATTCACGAGCGGGTAGTTCGGTATCCGAATAAGCGAGGCGCGTGACGCCACCTTCCGGATTGCGTCCAAACTCGCTTAACTTCTCCAGCGTTCCTTGCAGTCGCTGCGAATTGATATGAAACTTTTGCGCCTGGGGAGTCTGGGCAAAAGCGCCGTCAGGTGCCACGGAAAGAGTCGCGAGAGCGATGAAGGCACACAGGCGCATGACGGATCTCCTAACCGTGGGTCGCAACAGTACGATTGCGGGCATGGTAGCACGCGACAATGTCGGGCCGCGCAAGCAGATGCCAGCCTGACTTGCTTTCAGAAACTGTTCCCACCTCGAGGTGGAGTTATCTCCGTTCCCCGACGTACCAGGGCGCAGTCACGGTAAAGATGCGCGCATTGCCGTGAACGAGCAGCATCCATTCCAGAAGCCGGCCGCGCTGGTTGTGAAGAAAATATTCATACCAGCGGTCTTCCACCAGCTCGGGTATGACTACGATGATGCTGCGATCCGGATGCTTTTGCGAAAGGTCGAGAATGAACTGAATGATCGGAATGATGATAAAGCGGTAGGGCGACGGTAGGACTTCGAGTTTTGGCGGCTCTTTGCCGGCTGCGCGGAAAGGCTGCTCGACATAGCGTTCCCAGTCCGCGCGAAGCAATTCGGAGTTTTCCTCGGGGTCGACGTGCAGCGCGATCACTTCCGGGGACAGCCGGGCAGCAAATTCGATTCCCTGGCGAGCGATGTTGCTCCAACGGTCGATGGGGATAACGGCGATGGGAGGTTGGTCGGGATTTGGCGGGTGGACGGGAACCCTGCTGGTGGTGAGGACCCTTACAGCATGGTAGTGGCGGCGGACCGAGCTGAAGAAAACAATCGTCGACGGTATGAAGAGCAGCGTAATCCAGGCGCCTTCCACGAATTTCGCAACCAGCACGACGATGGTGGTGATGCCGGTGACGAATGCGCCCAAACCATTGACCAGCGCGCTCTTTACCCAATGCGGACCGCGCTTTCTCCACCAATGCACCACCAACCCGGACTGCGAAAGCGTGAAGGCCAGGAAAGCTCCGACGGCATAGAGCGGGATGAGCCGATCGGTGACACCGCCGAAAAGAATGAGAAGTCCACCACAGAGCACCGCAAGGACGACGATGCCGTACGTGTAGACAAGGCGCCGGCCGCGGTACCCGAAGGCGTGCGGAAGGTAGTTGTTTTGCGCGATGGCGCGGCAGAGGCGAGGAAAATCGGCAAAGGCGGTGTTGGCGGAAAGCGAAAGAACAATGAGAATCGATGCGATGGTCAAATCGTAGAAATAGCCTTTGCCAAAAACGGCGGCGATGAGCATGGAAAGAAGGCTTTGATAGCCGGGCTGGCCGGGAGCGGTTGCGACGATGCCGTAAGCCTTCACGAGATAAGAAATTCCCGCCAGCAGCACGGCGAGGATAAAAATAATCACGGTGAGGGTGCGTTGTGCGTTTTTCACGGCGGGCTCGCGGAAGGCCTTCACGCCGTTGCTCACTGCTTCCACGCCGGTCAATGCCGTGCAACCGCTGGCGAAAACCTTCAGCAGCAGCCAATAACTAACGGCCGCGGTCATAGGCGGCGCAGGGGGAAGGGGAGCTACCGGTGTGGGATGCCCGCCGCTGAGAAGAACTCGGACGACGCCGACGACGATGGTAATTAACAGTGTGCCGACAAAGAGATAGGTGGGCACGGCGAAGAAAAGACCAGCCTCGCGTACGCCGCGGAGATTGATGATGGTGATGACGATCAGAATGCCTACGCAGATGGACATCGTATGAGGCAGCAAGGAAGGAACCGCGGAGACTAAGGCGCCGACTCCCGCGGAGATGCCCACGGCAGCGGTAAGGATGTAATCAGCGAGTAGTGCGGCCGCCGCAAGCAGGCTGGCAGGCGAGCCCAGGTTAAAGCGCGCTACGGTATAGGAACCACCTCCGGCGGGGTATGCCTCGATGGTCTGGCGATAAGAGAAGTACACGATCACCAGCAACGTGATGATGGCAGCGCTGATGGGAATGATGTATTGAACGCCGAGAAGGCCGAGGGGAATCAGAAGGCTGAGGGCCGCTTCCGGGCCGTACGCAGCGGAGCTTAGCGCGTCGAGACCAAAGATGGGGATGCCCCGCGCGGGGCCGATCCTTTCGGCGCGTTCGTCACTGGTCTTGATGGGCTTGCCGACAAGGACGTCAAGTATGTTCATGAGCGGCGGGAGCTATGGGCGGTGCCGGAAAAGACGGGACCTAAGCAATGTGCTTGAGTGGCCGTTACAGGGGTGCGGGGATGGAATTGCATTCGTCGCTCCTAATCGGCCGTCTGAGCAGACTCACGATAACATCGCCCGGATTTGCCCTGTAACATTTTTCATTGCTAAGCACGTCTAAGAATACAGGCAAGTATAGTTGTCGAGAACGGTGCGCCGTGAGCGCGGGATCTCCGCGCCGTGGTTTTCCAGCTCATACTGTTTGCCAGTTCATTTTAGGGAGCGGGGGATGGTTAGGAACTGCCGAAGCACTGGTGCGAGGGTGATTCTCTCGCTCATTTGCGGTCTTGCGCTCCAGGGCGGCGGTGTTCTGCTGAGGGCGCAGGAATCGCAGCCGTCCGCTCCGCAAGCTGCCGCGACACGATCGCTGGGCACAGTGAAGGCCATCTCCGGAAAAAGCATCACGTTAACCACCGATGCAGGCAGCGACGTGAATGTGCTCCTGCAGGACGGCGCGCGACTCCTTCGCGCGGAGCCTGGAGAAAAGGATCTGAAAAACGCCGTCGCTCTCGAATTGCACGATCTGCAGCCCGGCGACCGCATATTGGTTCGCGGGAAAATGGCCGATGACGGCAGATCCCTGCTCGCCAACTCGCTGATCGCCATGAAGAAGATGGACATTGCGCAAAAGCAAGCCCACGAGCGCGAAGAATGGCTAAAGCGCGGGGTAGGCGGACTGGTGAGCGCGGTTGATCCCCCGAGTGGAACCATCACGATTACGACC
>CATPAM010000532.1 GCA_955651735.1 Candidatus Acidiferrales bacterium
ATCCCGACGTGGTTTCGCGCCAGATGCGCATGCAGCTGGACAACGTGGATCTCAACACCGCGCTCTCCATCCTGGGTTCCACGACAGGGACCTTCTGGACTCCGCTGAGCACCACTTTGCTGTTTGTGGCTCCGGACACTCTGGAAAAACGCCGCCAGCTCGGCCTGCAGGCAGAACAAACCTTTCGGCTGCCCTCATCGGCGAGTCCCGAAGAAATGACGGAACTGCTGCGCATGCTCCGCGAGATCACCGGCGTAACGCACATTGACCTGGACACCAGCAGCCACAGCATCACCATGCGAGACTCTCCCCAGCAGTTGACGTTGGCCGCCGAGCTGATCCACCAGGTCGATCGTGCTCGCGGCGAGGTTATGCTCGAAATCGAGCTGCTCGAGGTGGACCGCAATAAGGCCCGGCAACTCGGCATCACGCCGCCTTCCTCCGCGCAGGCGTTCTTGATCAACCCCAGCGACGTGCGCTCGTTGCAGAAAGCTTCCGACCTCAGCAATGCGCTCACCATTCTGGGGCAGCTTCTCACCGCCAAGGGACTTTCCAGCATCCCGGGATTCACTTTACTCGGCGGCGGCTACACTACCTTTTTGCTGACCCTTCCGGGCGTCGCCGCCAATTTCTCCGATGCGCTCAGCCTGGTACAAAGCGGCCGCCAGGTTTTGCTGCGCGCACAAGACCGTAGACCCGCGACCCTCTTTGTCGGCGACCACTTCCCAGTGACACTCTCTCTTTTGTCGGGCAGCCTGAGCGGCCCCACTAGCTCCGCGGCTCGCAAAACCTCGTTCCTTGGCGTGCCCAGTGCCACAACCTTCCCGGAAACCTCATTCGCTGTCGGCAACAATCCGGTCGCACTTGCAGCGATTGACTTCAACTTTGATGGCCTGCCCGACCTGGCGGTGGCCAATCGGAACGACAACACCATCAGTATTTTGCTGAATCAGAACAGCGGAAATTTCGCATCGGCACCCAATTCCCCGTTCGCCTTGGCTAAGACGGAAACCGCGCTTTCCGCCATCGCCGCTGGTATTTTCGGGAACACCATTACCAGCGCCTCCGGCATAACGACGCCCACTGCCGATCTCGTCGTCGCCAATTCCACCTCCCATAACGTCACTGTCCTGCTCGGCAATGGCGACGGCACTTTCCAGGAAGCTGCCGGCTCTCCCTACTCGGTTGGCAATAATCCCAGCTCCGTGGTCGTGGCGGACTTCAACGGTGACGGCGATCTTGATTTTGCGGTGGCCAATCTGGGCGATAACTCGATCTCAGTCTTTAGAGGCAACGGAAAAGGCGGATTTACGGAATTTCGCGGCTCGCCTTTTGCTCTGACCAACACCTCCACGGTCTTCGAAAAAGGGCCGGTGGCGATGGTAACTGCCAATTTCCGGGGCGCGACCAACTCGACGAACAACAGCCCCGAAATTGACCTCGCGGTGGTAAATCAATCCACCAACAATGTCGCCATTTTGCTGAGCTCGGTGGACGCCAACTCCAACGTTACTTTCACCGAGGCCACCAACTCCCCGATCGGCGTGGGCCAATCTCCAGTGGCCATCGCCACTGCGGACATGAATGGCGACGGGGTTCCAGACCTTGCGGTCGTCAACCAGGGCGACAATTCCGTTTCCATCCTGCTCGGCAGCAGCAACCTCAATGCCACCTTCGCCGCCGCCTCGGGATCTCCGCTGCCCACTGCCGCGACGCCTGCAGGCGTCGTCATTGCCAATTTCACAGGCGGCAACTTTCCCTCCCTCGCGGTCACCAACAAGGGCCAGGGCACACTGGGAATTTATCTGGGCCTTGGCGCGGGCACATTTTCCAATCGCATTGAGATTGCTATGCCCGCGAGTCCTAGCGCCATCGTCAGCGCCATCCTGACGTCCACCTCGCTGCCCGATGTCGCGGTCACCGCATTGGGCTCCACGCCAAATCACGGCGTGGTCACCGTGATTCAGGACTCGTCATCTTTCGCCACAGGTACAAGCACAAGCGCCACGCAAACTCCCTACCCGGCGTCGGAGTTCATCGACCTCGGCGTGAAAGTCAAAGCCACACCAACGCTGCACACGCACCACGAAGTCACCCTGCAGCTCGAATTTGAAATCCGCGCGCTGTCTGGTGCCAGTATCAACGGCATCCCCGTTATTTCCAATCGCACGCTGACGCAAACCGTCCGCGTCAAGGACGACGAAACCACTCTCATCAGCGGATTATTGGACAACGAAGAAACACGCTCGCTGGTTGGCCTTCCGGGCTTCGCCAATATTCCCGGACTCGGCTACGCTTTCGGCACCAAGAGCAATTCATTGAATAATACGGAGCTGCTGATTCTCATCACGCCGCGCAGGCTTCGCGATCCGGTCCGAACCACCCGCAGCTTCTACGCCGGACGCGGGGACACTGCCGCTGGCCGCGGTGCGGTACATGGCAATGCACCGCTACAGCTGCCGCAACCGCCACAGCCGCCGCAGTCACCACCACAGCCGCCGCCACAACCCTAACGCGCGCTAGGGCAGGGCCTCAAACACCACAATCGGTTGATACGTCCGAGGCACCACGGCTTCCGCGATGGCAATCAAGCTGTTTTGCTGGCTGAAAACGCGCAGGCGCGGCGGCCGTGGTTCGCCGCCATCGAGCTGCGTCGTGGCACCGGGCGGAGGCTCGACACGGCCCGGCTGAATTTGCGCCAGCATCACATTGAATTTCGTTCCGTGCCGCACTCGCCGCTCGATGATCGGCAGCACATTCACCCGCGGAAAATTCGGCAGCAAATTCTCCAGCCGGATGATGTAGTCGCCGAACTTGCCCGTACGCGCCGCTTCCGCAAGCTCTTCGAGCTTCACCGCCTGCTCCAGTGAAAACTCTCCTACCGCCGTGCGCTCGATTTCCGAGAGATGTGCTCCGCATCCGAGCTTCTCCCCCATTTCATGCGCCAGCGAGCGGATATACGTCCCGGACGAACACTCGATGACGAAACGGGCGACGCTGCCCTCAATCTCCTTGAGCGTGAACTCAAACAATTCGACCTCGGCCGATTTTAGTTCGACCGGCTGTTTCTTGCGCGCCAGCTCGTACGCTGGGCGCCCTTTCACTTTCTTCGCGGAAAAGGCTGGCGGTGTTTGCTGAAACCGCCCGATGCATTCACCGGCCAATCTCTCCAGCAAGGACTTGTCGAGAGCCGGCGCGGCGTCCGGTCCTTGCGCTTGCCCATCAGAGTCATACGTATCCGTCGCAAAGCCAAAGCGAAATCCTGCGGAGTATCGCTTGCGCCGTCCGGCGTAGAACTGCATCAGCCTCGTGGCGCGTCCCAGCAGCAGCACCAGAGCACCGGTGGCCAGCGGGTCGAGCGTGCCAAGGTGCCCGATCTGCCGAAAGCCGGCAAGGTGCCGCACCGCGTCCACAACGTCGTGCGATGTCTTTCCCTTTGGCTTGTCGATTACCAGGGCGCCGTCGAAGGGCGCCGCCTGCGGCTGTTTTGGCATGGAATCAGAAATTTGAAATCAGAACTCAGAGATTAGAAGAAGGCTTGTCCTTCTTCATCTCTTTCAGGAGTCGCTCGATGCGTTCGACGTGCTCTTGGGAAAGGTCCAGCGTGAAGTGCAGCTCCGGCAAGCGTCGCAACTGCAGGCGCTCTATCAGCTCGCTCCGAATGAAGCCCGAAGCGTGCTCCAGCGCCTTGATGGCGTCGGCCTGTTCTTTGCTGCTGCCCAGCATGCTGACGAACACGCGCGCGTGCTTCATATCCGGCTGTACACGCACTTCGCTGACCACCACGGTGCCTTCCAGCCGCGGGTCCTTCAACTCCCCGGCCAGCATGGCATTGATTTCGTGGGCAATTTCTTCGCCCACGCGTTCATGACGGTGATTTGTAGGACTCATCGCAAGCCTTTAAATCATTTCCACGACGTGATTCACCAGGACCGGACCCAGCAGCCGGTCCGCTTCCCTAAGCACCAACTGCAGCGACTCCTCCACGTGCTGTTCGGCAGTGGACAATGTCACCACACCGATGATCGAGCGCTGCCACACGTCCTGATATTCCATCTCCGCCACCGCGACATTGAAATGCCGCCGCAGCCGGTCCTTCAGACTTCGCACGATCTGCCGCTTGTCCTTCAGCGAATGGGCGTCCGGAATGTGCAACTCGAGGGTAAGTAGACCGACCGGCATGAGCGGCTCCGCGGGACGGGTTTGCAGTTATTTGCGCGACGCGGGTGCGGTGCTCTGCGCTGCGGCTTCCGCGGCGCTCAGCTTCGTCACCTGGAAGCATTCCAGTATATCGCCGACCTTCACGTCGTTGAAATTCGCGATCCCTGCGCCGCACTCGAAGCCCGTGCGCACTTCGCTGGCGTCGTCTTTGAAGCGCTTCAGCGAGCTCAGTTTCGACGCGTAGATGATCGCTCCGTCGCGCACCACGCGTACCTGCGCGTCGCGCTTCAGCATGCCGTCCACAACATAGCAGCCCGCCACCGTTCCCGCGCCCTTGACGCGGAATGTATTGCGCACTTCCGCGCGGCCCACGTACGTCTC